>NZ_CP050137.1:600000-805000 GCF_013344685.1 Sphingomonas sp. CL5.1 | reverse complement strand
AGACGTGCACCGAAGCTTAGGGTGTGTCGCAAGACACGCGGTAGCGGAGCGTTCCGTAAGCCTGCGAAGCGATCTGGTAATGGGTCGTGGAGGTATCGGAAGTGCGAATGCAGACATGAGTAGCGATAAAGAGGGTGAGATGCCCTCTCGCCGAAAGACCAAGGGTTCCTGCGCAAGGCTAATCCGCGCAGGGTGAGCCGGCCCCTAAGACGAGCCCGAAGGGGGTAGTCGATGGGAATGCGGTTAATATTCCGCAGCCTGGTGGTGTGTGACGGATGGTGTGTGTTGTACGATCTTATCGGATTGATCGTGCCTCGAAGCTGTCCCGGGAAATAGCCCCACCGTATAGACCGTACCCGAAACCGACACAGGTGGTCAGGTAGAGTATACCAAGGCGCTTGAGAGAAGTGTCCTGAAGGAACTCGGCAAATTGCCTCCGTACCTTCGGAAGAAGGAGGCCCTCGTTTTGCGCAAGCAGATCGAGGGGGCACAGGCCAGGGGGTAGCGACTGTTTAGCAAAAACACAGGGCTCTGCTAAGTCGGCTTCAAGACGACGTATAGGGTCTGACGCCTGCCCGGTGCCTGAAGGTTAAGTGGAGGGGTGCAAGCTCTGAAATGAAGCCCAGGTAAACGGCGGCCGTAACTATAACGGTCCTAAGGTAGCGAAATTCCTTGTCGGGTAAGTTCCGACCTGCACGAATGGCGTAACGACTTCCCCACTGTCTCCAGGACATGCTCAGCGAAATTGAATTCTCCGTGAAGATGCGGAGTACCCGCGGTTAGACGGAAAGACCCCGTGCACCTTTACTGCAGCTTCAGAGTGGCATTAGGAAGGAACTGTGTAGCATAGGTGGGAGGCTTTGAAGCATTGGCGCCAGCCGGTGTGGAGCCATAGGTGAAATACCACCCTGTTGTTTTCTGATGTCTAACCTCGATCGGTGAAGCCCGATCAGGGACCCTCTGTGGCGGGTAGTTTGACTGGGGCGGTCGCCTCCTAAAGAGTAACGGAGGCGCGCGAAGGTTGGCTCAGGACGGTTGGAAACCGTCTGTTAGAGTGCAATGGCATAAGCCAGCCTGACTGCGAGACTGACAAGTCGAGCAGAGACGAAAGTCGGTCATAGTGATCCGGTGGTCCCTCGTGGAAGGGCCATCGCTCAACGGATAAAAGGTACGCCGGGGATAACAGGCTGATAACCCCCAAGAGCTCATATCGACGGGGTTGTTTGGCACCTCGATGTCGGCTCATCACATCCTGGGGCTGGAGCAGGTCCCAAGGGTTTGGCTGTTCGCCAATTAAAGTGGTACGTGAGCTGGGTTCAGAACGTCGCGAGACAGTTTGGTCCCTATCTGCCGTGGGCGTCGAAATTTGAGAGGAGTTGACCCTAGTACGAGAGGACCGGGTTGAACGTACCTCTGGTGTACCTGTCGTCGTGCCAACGGCGCAGCAGGGTAGCTATGTACGGACGGGATAACCGCTGAAAGCATCTAAGCGGGAAGCCTCCCTCGAGATAAGATTTCTCAGGACGGTGGTAGACCACCACCTTGATAGATCGGATGTGGAAGCGCGGTAACGCGTGGAGCTAACCGATACTAATTGTCCTATTCGCGCTTGAGAGTCCCGCCATCAATGACAGCCCTGGGCTGAAATGATGACGTGGATGATCCAGTCGAAGCCAGAAAAGTGCGCGCATCGATTTTATACCCTTTCCCAACGCTCACCTGCTTCATTGCCTGGTGGCCATAGCGTCGGTGTCCCACCCGATCCCATCCCGAACTCGGACGTGAAACCCGACAGCGCCGATGGTACTATCGCCTAAGCGATGGAAGAGTAGGTCGTCGCCAGGCATTGCAGCCGGTGAGCATGGGAAAACCCACAGAACCCATTCACAATCAAAGCCCCGCAAGGGCGCTACGACGCCTCCGCTCGCACGGAGGCGTTTGCTTTTGCGGGAACACGCGGCCATATACGCCGCACACATGGTGACGCGGGGTGGAGCAGCCCGGTAGCTCGTCAGGCTCATAACCTGAAGGTCACAGGTTCAAATCCTGTCCCCGCAACCACCAATGTGAAAAATCAAACCTCCCCGGATCGCGCTCAGCGCAAAACGCTGCTTCGTCAAATTTCGCCCACCCAGGGCGACCGCCTGGCGATCTCGGTTGTTCTGACGGCCGACATCACTGCCTGACGATTGCCATCCCCTTATACTGGCTACTACCCGTCCGGCTCATCACGCCAGCGAGTTGCGCGCGCAATTCTTCCAACTCGGACGGACGCAACGGCTCGAGCGGACCAGCGGGCTTTCCGGCGCGGAGTCGCGCGCGGTCCTTCTCGGACGGGTCGATACGGCGCACACGCACCGGAGCGTGGCCCTGTCCCTTGATACCGAGTTGTTCGGCCGCCCCGCGCGACAGATCGATAATGCGCTGCCCTGCCGCGAAAGGTCCGCGATCGTTAATCCGTACGATGATCCGGCGTCCGCTATCGAGCGCGGTCACCTCGACATAGGTCGGCAGGGGGAGCGTGGTGTGGGCGGCGGTGATCCAACCGGAACGGAAGCGCTCGCCGTTGGCGGTGCGGTTGCCGGATTCGGTACCGTACCAACTCGCATATCCGAGCGCATCATACGCCGGGGCCGCAGCGGGCACGTAGGTGGTGCCGC
Organism: Sphingomonas sp. CL5.1; assembly: GCF_013344685.1. Lineage (NCBI taxonomy): Bacteria > Pseudomonadati > Pseudomonadota > Alphaproteobacteria > Sphingomonadales > Sphingomonadaceae > Sphingomonas > Sphingomonas sp. CL5.1. The sequence goes on along the minus strand of NZ_CP050137.1, from coordinate 802,340 downwards.
GGACAACATAAGGATGGCCGATCCTGACCGGCGTATCGCTCACCGGACGGTAGTTACCCCCCGCGCAGCCCGAGACGATCATGAGCAAGACAACGGTGCTCATGGCGCGGAGATTGGAATGTGCTGGCATGACGCGATCCTAGCTGCCTGGCGCGCCCGGATGAAGTCGTTCAAGCAACATGCGGACAGGGCCGTAGGGCGTCTGGGGCGGCCGGCTGATCTGGCATTCGCGAGTGTCTATGTCGTGCGTGTCTCATGGAGAGAAACGCCGGGACGGCTACCTATCGAGGCCGATTCGCCGCACGGCAAGTGCTATGTCGCGGAGCCGAAGTGCGAAATCGAGTTCAACAGCTTCCCCCTGTTTCAGTCTGATTGGGCCGTATCAATGAAACATCGCAGAAAGTAGGGTCTCACCGCCGCAAACGGCGGTGCGCCGCCGTACGATAGGGAACGACGAGCGCCGTGGTCCCCTGGACGAAATCCCACCCGGACGGACGGGGTAGTGATGCAGGACGACGGAGCAAGCCCCCGCTCGCCCGAAGGCAATCGACATACCGGTACATATAAGAAACTGGAGCGGGCGAAGGGATTCGAACCCTCGACCCCAACCTTGGCAAGGTTGTGCTCTACCCCTGAGCTACGCCCGCTCTGGCGCCTGGCCCGGAAGGTTCCGGGCGGGTGAGGCGCGGCCACTAGCAGCCGATTCAGACCTTGCCAACCCCCTTCGTCACGTTGACCGCATAACCGCTTCGCGATTAGGCCAGCACGCGATGACCGCCCCCGTGATCCTGCTAGTCGAGGACGATCCCGCGCTGCGCATGCTGACGGCGCGCGCGTTGCAGGAGAACGGCTTCGTCGTGCGTCCCGCTTCCGCCGCGCCGGAGATGTGGCTGGCGCTCGATTCGGGTCCGGTGGACCTCGTGCTGCTCGACATCATGCTGCCCGGCACTAGCGGCATCGACCTGTGCCGCGCGCTGCGCCAGAAGAGCGACGTGCCGATCATCTTCATGTCGGCGCGCTCCAGCGAGACCGATCGCGTCGTCGGGCTGGAGCTGGGCGCGGACGATTATATCGCCAAGCCGTTCGGCGTGCGCGAGCTGGTCGCGCGGGTACGCGCGGTGCTGCGCCGCCCGCCGCTCGATCGCCGTTCGGGCGAGGGCGATTCGGGGCTGTTGAGGTTCGAGGGCTGGAGGGTCAACCTGCCGCGCCGCGAGCTGATCTCGCCGACCGGCGCGGTGGTGGACCTGACGGGCGCGGAGTTCGACCTGCTCGTCGTGCTCGCCGACCACGCCCAGCGCGTCATCGCGCGCGAGCGGCTGATCGAGCTGTCGCGCACGCGGCTGGGGGACAGCTCGGATCGCTCGATCGACGTGCTGGTCAGCCGGCTCCGGCGCAAGCTTTCGGGCGCGGGCCACGCCGCGCCGATCGTCACGGTGCGCGGCGTGGGCTATATGCTCAACGTGCCGGTGGAGCGCAGTTGAGGCGGCTCGTCCCCTCGGTGGGCCTGCTCGGGCAGGTCGTCGCGATCCTGCTGCTGACGATGCTGATCGAGTTCGGCGTCTCGACCGTGCTCTACGAGCGCGCCAGCCAGTTCTCCGTGCGTGACGACGAGGCGCGGCGGCTGGCCGAGCATCTCGTCATCAGCCGGCGGCTGGTCGAGGAGCGCGCGCCGGCGGAGCGCACGGCGATGGCCGACGACCTCACCACCGATCGCTACGAGATCCATTGGGACCGCGAGCCGCCGCACGTCCCGCCGGTCGCGCCGACGCTGGACCAGATGCGGCGGCAGATCGTCGAATGGGAGCCGTCGCTCGGCGCGCGCGATCTGCGCATCCGGCTCGCCTCGCCGGGAGCCAGCTCGGCGGTGACCGGCGGATTGCGGCTGGATGACGCGAGCTGGCTGCATTTCCGCACGCTGGCGCCGGTCGCGCGGCTCAATTTCGGGCTGGAGCGGATCGCGCTGGCGCTGGTGCCCGCGATCGCGCTGATGGTGATCGGCGGGCTGATGCTGCGCCGCGCGCTGCTGCCGTTGCGGCGGCTGGCGGTCGCGGCGGATCGCGTCGGGCATGACGAGGTCGCGCCGGTGCCGGAGCATGGGCCGGGCGACGTGCGCCGCGTGGTGGCGGCGTTCAACCGGATGCAGGCCCGCATCCGCGCGCTGATCGACACGCGCACGCAGGCGCTGGCGGCGGTTGGGCACGATCTGCGCACGCCGCTGGCGCGGCTCCGGCTACGCACCGAATCGGTCGGGGATGCCGACACGCGCGGCGCGATCGAGCACGACCTCGCCGAGATGGAGGCGATGGTCACCTCGCTGCTCGCCTTCCTCGGCGGGGAGAGCGATCCCGAAATGCCGGTGCCGGTCGATCTCGCGGTGATGTGCGCGACGCTGGTGGACGATGCCAGCGATGCCGGGCGGGCGGCCGAATATGTCGGGCCGGATCATCTGGAACTGCGGCTGCGGCGTTCCGGCTTCAAGCGCGCGCTGACCAATCTGGTCGACAACGCGCTCCATTACGGCGACCGGCTGACGATCGCGCTGGAGGCCGACGCGGGCGGCGTGACGGTGCGGGTGATCGACGACGGACCGGGCATCCCGGAGGACAAGCTCGGCGAGGTGCTGCAACCCTTCGTGCGGCTCGATCCGGCGCGGCGGCGCGACACCGTCGGCTTCGGGCTGGGGCTGGCGATCGCGACGCAGGCGGTGCTGGCGGAAGGCGGCACGCTGACGCTCGCCAATCGCGCGCCGGGCGGGCTGGAGGCGGCGATCCGCCTGCCGGGACATAAAATTTAACAAACGCGCGGCGTCGCAGCAAAATTGCTCGCCTAGTTACCCTGCTCCATGACAACAGGAGCAGCTTCCGTGAATGAACTGATCGGCCGCGTCTTCAGCTTCGAGAAGCAGGTATTCCCGAACCAGCAGGCGCTTTATTCGCAACTGGCGACCCATGGGCAGAGTCCCAAGGCGCTGATGATATCCTGCGCGGATTCGCGCGTGGTGCCCGAGCATATCATGCAGGCGCAGCCCGGTGACCTATTCGTATGCCGCAACGCGGGCAACATCGTGCCGCCCTTCGCGACGATGAACGGCGGCGTCTCCTCGACGGTGGAATATGCCGTCGCGGCGCTCAAGGTGCGCGACATCATCGTGTGCGGCCATTCGGACTGCGGCGCGATGAAGGCGCTGGTGAGCCCCGAGCTGATGGAGGGGATGCCCAATGTCGCGGCGTGGTTGCGCCACAGCCATGCCGCGAAATGCGTGCTCGACGCTTCCTATCCCACGCTGGAGAACGGGGCGGCGGTGCGCGCGGCGAGCCTGGAGAACGTGGTGGTGCAGATCGCGCATCTGCGCACTCATCCCTCGGTCGCGGCCGGCATCGCGCGCGGCGAGATCGCGCTGCACGGCTGGTTCGTCGACATCCACGCCGGGCAGATGCTGGCGCTGAATGGCGATACCGGCCGCTTCGCCGCGGTGCGCGAGGATGCGCCGCTGCCCGTCGCCGTACGCGCCACCCCGCGCATCGCGGCCGATTTCTCGTGGGCGGAGGCGGCGGAGTGACGGAGGCGGCCATCCCCCGGCCCGGCGTCTCGATGCCGCGGCTGAAGTTCCTCGGGCGCGATCTCACCGCGTCGATCGTCGTGTTCCTCGTCGCGATGCCGCTGTGCATGGGCATCGCGGTCGCCTCCGGCGTGCCGGCGGAGAAGGGACTCATCACCGGCATCATCGGCGGCATCGTCGTCGGCGCGCTGGCGGGATCGCCGTTGCAGGTCAGCGGCCCCGCCGCCGGCCTCGCGGTGATCGTGTTCGAGCTGGTGCGCGACAAGGGCCTTTCCGCGCTCGGCCCGATCCTGATCCTTGCCGGCGCGATCCAGGTCGCGGCGGGCATCTTCAAGCTCGGCGGCTGGTTCCGCGCGATCAGCCCGGCGGTGGTCCACGGGATGCTCGCGGGCATCGGCGTGCTGATCGTCGTCGGCCAGTTCCATGTGCTGTTCGACGCCAAGCCGCTGTCGAGCGGTCCGGCCAATCTCGCCGCGATGCCCGGCCGGCTGCTCGGTCTCTCCGCCAGCAACATGGCGGCGGCGGAGCTCGCCTTCATCGTCGCGCTGGTGACGATCGGTGCGATGCTGGCGTGGGAGAAGTGGCGCCCCGCCTCGCTGAAGCTCGCGCCCGGCGCCTTGGTCGGCGTGCTGGCGGGGACGTTGCTGACGGTCGCGCTGGGGCTGGACGTGGCGAAGGTCGCGGTGCCCGAATCGATCATCGCCGCGATCGCGCCGCCGGAAAGCGGCTTCTGGGCGAAGTGGCTCGATCCCTCGGTGCTCGCCAGCGCGCTCGCGATCGCCTTCATCGCTTCGGCCGAGACGTTGCTGTCGGCGGCGGCGGTCGACAAGATGCACGACGGGGTGCGCACCGACTACAACAAGGAGCTGCGCGCGCAGGGCGTCGGCAACCTGCTGTGCGGTGCGGCGGGCGCGCTGCCGATGACCGGCGTGATCGTCCGCTCCTCCGCCAATGTGCAGGCCGGGGCGGTGACGCGCGCCTCGGCGATCCTGCACGGCGCGTGGATCCTCGGTTTCGTCGCGCTGCTGCCGTGGCTGTTGCGCGAGATTCCGATGGCGGCGCTCGGCGCGATCCTCGTCGTCACCGGCTGGCGGCTGGTGAGCCTGACCCACGCGAAGCATCTGTTGCGCGACCATGGCGTGCTGCCGGTGGTGATCTGGGCGGCGACGCTGATCATGGTGGTGGCGACCGACCTCTTGACCGGCGTGCTGGTCGGCATCGGCCTGTCGCTGCTGGAACTGCTGCCGCACTTCCGTCGCCTGCGCCTCAGGGTGGAGGAACGGACGGAGGATGAGGCGCACCATATCGCGCTCGACGGGGCGGCGACCTTCGTCAGCCTGCCGAAACTGTCCGACACGCTCGATCGCGTGCCGGCGGGCAGGCCGGTGCGGCTGGACGTCTCGCGGCTCGCGGCGGTCGACCACACCAGCGCCGAGATGCTGCGCGACTGGTTCCAGCGCCGCCGCGCCAGCGGGGCGCCGGTGGAGATGCTGGGCGCGACGCGTGGCCGAATCGCCACACTCGCCGGCTGAGCGCGTATCCAGCAACATTTCGACACGATCCAGCAACAAGAGCGATAAAATGCTGCACTAGCGTAATGACCTCCGGCCAGCCGATGCCCGCCCTTCGCGGGTGAGAGCATCGGCGGACGGAGAAGCAGGAGGAGCCTCTGACCAACAGGAGGTTCCACATGAAGACGTTCTACCTCATTCCCGCTCTCGCGCTCGGTTTCGCGGCGCTCCCCGCCGCCGCGCAGGAAACCGCCCCCCCCAAGGCCATCACCGTCACCGGCAGCGTCGCCGTGGTCAGCGACTATCGCCTGCGGGGCGTGTCACAGTCCGACAAGCATGCTGCGGTGCAGGGTGGCTTCACCGTCGCGCACGAAAGCGGCTTCTATGTCGGCACGTGGGGGTCGAGCCTCGCCGGCTGGGGCACGTTCGGCGGCGCCAACATGGAGCTGGACCTGATCGGCGGTTACAAGAGATCGCTGGGCGGCGGCATCTCGGTCGACGCGGGCCTCACCTGGTACATGTATCCGGGCGGGGCGAACAAAAGCGACTTCGCCGAGCCGTTCGTGAAGCTCTCCGGCACCGCCGGCCCGGCCTCGGTGCTGGTCGGCGTCGCCTACGCGCCCAAGCAGCAGGCGCTGGGCAAATGGTATGACGGCGCGACGGATTATGCGCTCGGCACGCCGACCCATCCCGGCGCGAAGAACGACAACCTCTATATCTGGACCGACCTGTCGGCCGCCATTCCCACCACCCCGCTGACCGCCAAGGCCCACCTCGGCCACTCGGACGGCAACAGCGGCCTTGGCCCCAACGGCACCAGCGCCGCGCCGACCGGCCATTACTGGGACTGGATGATCGGTGCCGATTTTGTCGTGAAGGGCACGCCGCTGACGCTGAGCGCGTCGTGGATCGACACCGATATCAGCCGGAGCAAATCGGCCTATCTCTGGCCGAACTTCGCCTCCACCAAGGATGGCAGCTCGATCGCCGGCTCGACCGCGCTGTTTTCGGTGACCGCCGCGTTCTGACCGTCATTTGATGCTTCGGGCGGGCCGGGGGGTTTGCTTCCCCCGGCCCGTCCCCACATAAGGGCGCACCAATCAAGCTGGAGCGACCCTTGGCAACCCTGGGCATGAGTGAAGCGGAAAAGGCGGCGGTGCAGGAATTCCGCCGCGACGTGGTCGAGCCGTCGATGACGAAGCTCGTCATCGTCGATTTCTGGGCCGAATGGTGCGGGCCGTGCAAGGCGCTGGCGCCGGTGCTCGAAAAGGTCGCGGCGGCCTATGCCGACAAGGGTGTGGTGCTGGCGAAGGTCGATACCGACAAGAACCAGTTCATCGCCGCGCAATTCCAGGTGCGCTCGATCCCCACCGTCTATGCGATGTTCCAGGGCCAGCTCGTCGCGGACCTGACCAATGCACGCACCGAATCGCAGCTCCGCACGACGCTCGACCAGCTCCTGCGCCAGCTCCCGATCCAGGGCGAGGCGCAATCGCAGGAAGCGGAGCTGGAGCCGCTGATCGCGATGGGCGAGGAGGTGCTGGCTTCGGGCGACGCGCAGCGTGCGCTGTCGATCTTCGACCAGCTCGTCGAGATGGCGCCGGATCACCACGCCGTCCTCTCCGGCCGCATCCGCGCGCTGGTGGCGGCGGGCGACCTTGCGGCCGCCGAGGCCGCGATCGCCGCGCTGCCGGAGGATGTCGCGAAGCTGCCCGATATCGAGCGTGCCCGGTCCGCGGTGGAGCTGGCTAAATCCGCGCCCGAAGTGTCCGATCTTGCCCCGCTGGAGGCGGCGGTGGCGGCCGATCCGGCGAACCTTCAGGCGCGCTACGACCTCGCCAACGCGCAGATGGCGGCGGGGAATCGCGATGCGGCGGCGGAGGGCTTTCTCGCGATCACCGCCGCCGACCGCGAGTGGAACGAGGGCGCCGCGCGCCAGCAGCTCCTCAAGCTGTTCGAGGTGGTCGGGCTGGAGGACCCGTGGGTGTCGCAGCAGCGCCGCAAGCTCTCGGCGATCCTGTTCGGGTGACATGACGCGGCTGTCGATCTTTCCCCTTGCCGGCGCGATCCTCTTTCCGGGGATGCACCTGCCGCTGCACATCTTCGAGCCGCGTTATCGCGCGCTGGTCTCCGACGCGATGGCGCGTGATCGGCGGATCGGGATGATCCAGCCGCGCGGCGAGGGCGAGCCGCCGCCACTCTACGACATCGGCTGCGTCGGTCGGATCGTTGAGGTCGAGATGCTTGACGACGGGCGCTCGAACATCGTGCTCGAAGGGATGTCGCTGTTCCGCGTCGCGCGCGAGCTGGAGGTGACGACGAAGTTCCGTCAGGTCGAGGCGGAGCTGATCGCAACCCCGGCCGACGACACGCTCTCGCTCGCCGCACGTGCCGGGCTGGAGATGGAATCGAAACGCTTCGCCGAGGCGCAGGGCTATGCGGTGGACTGGAACGCGGTGGGGCGGCTCGACGATGCCAGCCTCGTCAACGGCATCGCGCAGATCGCGCCGTTCGATGCGGCGGCGAAGCAGGCGCTGCTCGAAACCCCGACGATCGCCGAGCGCGCCGAGCTGATCGTCCAGCTCCTGCAATTCTTCGGCCGCCACGACGGCGAAGACCGCGTGACGCTGCAATGATCGATCCGTGGCTGCTGGAGCGGCTGGCCTGCCCCGTCACGCGCCAGCCGCTGCTTTACGACGAGGCGGCGGGGGAGCTGGTTTCCGACGCCGCCGGCCTCGCCTATCCGATCCGCGACGGCGTGCCGGTGTTGCTGGTGGAGGAAGCGCGCCCGCTTACTTCGCGCTGACGACGTGCGTCGGCGCGTCCGGCGCGGGCGTGTCGGCGAGCGCCGGGTGCAGCGCGAACAGCCCGACCGCACCGATCACGAACCCGCCCGTGAACTGCCACAATAAGGTGGATTTGAGGAAACGGGTCATACGCTCGGGTCTCTTCATCGATACTTGGACGGGTCGGCGGGCGGAACGTGTCCGGCCGGCGGCAGGGGAAATTATAGTCGGGCTTGCTGAACCCCGGCTGGCGCCGCCGTTCATCTCGCAGGTGCGATATAGGTGTCCGCGCTTTGCCGCGCTATTTCAGCGATCGAAACTTTATGTTTCGTCGCTGAAACCATTGTCGCTCAGCGGAGCGCTCCGCAGGCGGTCTGGATGCGCTCGCACGCCGTGCGCAGCATCTCCTCGCTCGTCGCATAGCTGATGCGCATCGCCGGCGAGAGGCCGAACGCCACGCCCTGCACCGCCGCGACCCGTGCGTCCTCCAGCAGGTAGGTGACGAAATCGCTGTCGTTCTCGATCTGCTTGCCCGCCGGGGTGGTCTTGCCGATCACGCCGGCCACCTCGGGATAGACGTAGAAGGCGCCTTCCGGGCGCGGACAGCTGATGCCGTCCGCCTGGTTGAGCATCGACACCACCAGGTCGCGGCGCTTCTGGAACGCCGCGTTGCGCTCGGCGAGGAATGACTGGTCGCCGTTCAGTGCCGCCGTCGCCGCCGCCTGCGCGATCGAGCAGGGGTTGGACGTGGACTGCGACTGGAGCTTGGCCATCGCCTTGATGAGCCACGGCGCGCCGGCCGCGAAGCCGATCCGCCAGCCGGTCATCGCATAGGCCTTGGAACAGCCGTTGACCGTCAGGGTGCGCTCATAGAGGGACGGGCAGACCTCGGCGATCGTGGTGAAGCGGAAATCGTCGTAGACGATATGCTCGTACATATCGTCCGCCATGATCCAGACTTGTGGATAGCGTTCCAGCACCTCGCCCAGCGCCTTCAGCTCGGCTTCCGTATAGGCCGCGCCGGTGGGGTTGGAGGGCGAGTTGAGGATCAGCCACTTCGTCCTGGGCGTGATCGCGGCCTCCAGCATCGCCGGGGTCAGCTTGTAGCCCAGCGCCGCGCCGGCCGCGACGATCACCGGCGTCGCGCCCGCGAACTGGACGATGTCGGGATAGCTCACCCAGTAAGGCGCGGGGACGATCACTTCGTCGCCGGGGTTGAGCGTGGCGAGCAGCGCGTTGAACAGGGTGTGCTTGCCGCCGACGTTCACGCTGATCTGCTGCGTCGTGTAATCGAGGTTGTTGTCGCGCCTGAACTTGGCGACGATCGCCTCCTTCAGCTCCTGCGTGCCGTCGACGTTCGTATATTTCGTCTTGCCGTCGCGAATCGCCCGGACCGCAGCTTCCTTGACGAAATCGGGCGTGTCGAAATCCGGCTCGCCCGCGCCGAGGCCGATCACGTCCACGCCGGTGCGCTTCAGTTCCAGCACCTTGGTGGTGATGGCGAGCGTCGGAGAGGGGCTGATGCGGTCGAGCGCGGCGGAGGGCTTCATGGGGCAGGCCTCTTGATGTTTCGCGAAAGCGCGGTTGCGCAATCCGCTTATGTCGCGGCGCCTATAGCGGGGGCAGTTCCGATTTCGCAACCGCAACAACGGCCGGCATCAACCCGCGCAGTGCATTTCCGACGAAAAAGCCGTCCGAGAGATCGGCGGGAGCGAGATCGCCCTCCACCGCGCGGCCCGCGGCGAGCAGTTCGGCGCGCAATATGCCGGGCAACAGACCGCGCATCAGCGGCGGCGTGACGAGCGTGCCGCCACGCTCGACGAAGATGGTGGTGAAGCTGCCTTCGGTGAGGAAGCCATCCGGGCTGACGAACGCCACCTCGTCGCTGCCCGCCGCCATGCGCGCGCGATCGAGGAAGGCGCGGGCGCTGGTCTTGTGGTGTAGCCGAAAATCGGTGGGCGCGGCCGGCAGCGGCACCAGCGCGACTTCCAGCGGCGCGGCGCGCGGCGGGGGAGCAGGGCCGATCTCGATCGCGATCCGGCCGCTGCGCGCGGCAAGCAGCCTGATCCTCGCCGGACGGCGCAGGCGGAAGGTCGCCGCCTGCAATTCGTTGCGCGTGTCGTGGCGGTCGAAGGCGAAACCGAGCGCCTCGGCGCTGGCCTTCATCCTTGCGAGATGCGCCTCCACCCGCAGCACGCCCTCCTCCGGGTCGAACGCCATCGTCTCGATCAGGTCGAAGCGCGGCGCGTCGTGGGTGAGGAAGGCGCCCTTGGCCAGCGCCTCGTCCCATTCCGCGGCGGCGGCGGATTCGGCGACGATGCCGCCGCCCAGCCCGATCGTCGCGCGGCCCGCGCCGTCCACCAGCAACGTGCGGATCGCGACGTTGAACTGCGCCGCTCCCGGCGCGTCGATGAGGCCGATCGCGCCGGTATAGGGGCCGCGCGGGGCTCGCTCCACCGCGCCGATCACCTGCATCGCGCGCACCTTCGGCGCGCCGGTGATCGAGCCGCACGGGAACAGCGCCGCCAGCACGTCGATCGCGTCATGCGCGGGATCGAGCATGGCGGTGACGGTGGAGGTCATCTGATGGACCGTCGGATAATGCTCCACCGCGAACAGTTCCGGCACCGCGACGCTACCCGGCACGGCGACGCGCGACAGATCGTTGCGCATCAGGTCGACGATCATCAGATTCTCGGCGCGCTGCTTCCCGTCCGCCGCCAGCGCGGCGGCCGCCGCCGCATCGAGCGCCGGATCGGCGCCGCGCCGCGCGGTGCCCTTCATCGGGCGGCAGGTGATGCGCCCATCCGCGAGATCGAAGAACAATTCGGGCGAGAAGGAGAGCAGCGTTTCGCGCCCTGTCGCCACCAATGCGCCCCAGCCAGCTTTCGCCCGCGCGCGCACCGCCGCGTAGAGCGCGAGCGGATCGCCGGCGAACGGCACCGACGCGCGAAAGGTGAGGTTGGCCTGATAGATGTCGCCCGCCGCGATCAGCGCCCGCACCCGCTCGATCATCGCGTCATATTCGGCGCGCGACACCTCCGGCTCGGGCGCGCCGACCCATGCGCCGGCGGGATCGGGGAGCAAGGTGGCCGGATCGGCGATCTTCGCGAAACCATCGAACAGGCCGAACCACAGGAGAGGCGTCGGCGATCGCGGCGCTGGCCCCGCGCCCGGCTCCAGCACATGCCCCGCCTCATAGGAGAGGAACCCCGCCGCCTGCCGCCCCGCCGCCACGGCCGCGCGCAGTTCGGCGAGCGCCGCCGTCACCTCGCCGGGCGAATGCGTCTCGATCACCGCCGCTGGCGCGCTGTAGAGCCGGGCGGGCGCGCCGTCGGCGCGGGCGTCGTCAAGCAGCACGAAGGGGGCGGGTGGCAGCATCGCGCGCGGTGATGCCCGCCGCATCGCCTTGCGGCAAGGGCGGGGACGCGGTTAGGACTCAAACATGGTTTTTGCTGAAGGATCGTTTCGATGACCGAACCCGCGTTGCGCGCGATGATCGTGCCGGTCACGGCGATCGAGCAGAATTGCACGATCGTCTGGTGCACCGCGACGAAGAAAGCGGCGGTGATCGATCCCGGCGGCGACATCCCGCGCATCAAGGCGGCGATCGCGCAGGCCGGGGTGACGGTGGAGAAGGTGCTGCTCACCCACGGCCATATCGACCACGCCGGCGAGGCGAAGCCGCTGGCCGACGAGCTGGGCGTGCCGATCGAGGGGCCGCACGAGGACGACCGCTTCTGGCTCGCCCGGCTGGCCGACGACGGCCGCAACTGGGGGATTCGCGGTGTGCCGTTCGAGCCGGACCGCTGGCTGGAGGACGGCGACACGGTGACGGTCGGCGAGCTGACGCTCGACGTCTATCACACGCCCGGCCACACGGCGGGTCATGTGATCTACCATCACGCGCCGTCGCGATTCGCGCAGGTTGGCGACGTGCTGTTCCAGGGCTCGGTCGGGCGCACAGACCTGCCGCAGGGCAATCACCAGCAGCTTGTCGAGTCGATCGTCACGAAGCTGTGGCCGCTGGGCGACGACGTGACCTTCATTCCGGGGCATGGCAAGGCCAGCACCTTCGGCCATGAGCGGCAATGGAACATGTTCGTCAGCGACGGGGCGCTGTCGGCGGCCTGAGGTCCAAACGAAAAAGGCCGCGACCGTATCGAAACGGTCGCGGCCTTTTTCTGTCGGGTGCCGAAGGGCTCAGCCCTCGTAATCGGCGCCGAGGTTCTGGTTGCGCGGCGGGGCGGCGGCGGTGAGGCGCAGCGCCTCCGCCGACGCGGCGAGGCTGCCGACCGCATCCGCCTCGTCATCATCGTCGATCTGCACGCGTTGCAGGCTGGCGACGAGCGATTCCTCGAGGTTGTCGGGCAGGACCGTCTGCTCGGCGATCTCGCGCAGCGCGACCACCGGGTTTTTGTCGCGGTCGCGATCAATCGTCAGTTCCGCGCCGCCCGATACCTGCCGCGCGCGCTGTGCCGCGAGCAGGACCAGATCGAAGCGGTTGGGGATCTTGTCGACGCAATCCTCGACCGTCACGCGCGCCATGGACGCTTTCCTTCGTTGTTTCCGCTGGGTGAAGGCGCGCGATCTAGGTGCGCGGGCGCGCAAAGTCAAGAAAAGCGCGCTTGTCGCCGGGCCGCCGCCCCGCCAACATGGGCGCGATGGAGACGTTCACCGTCGAGGGCAATCGCCTGACCCTGCTCACCGAGGGGCCGGCGCGGCTCGACGCGCTGGTGGCGCTGATCGACGGCGCGCGCAGAAGCCTGCGCATCCTCTATTACATCTATGCCGACGACGAATCGGGCCGGCGCGTCAATGAGGCTTTGCTCGCCGCCGCCGCGCGCGGGGTGCGGGTGGCGCTGATCGTCGACGGTTTCGGCAGCGACGCGGCCAGCCGCAAGCATTTCTTCGACCCGCTGGAGGCCGCCGGCATCCCGGTATGCTGGTTCGCGCCGCGCTTCGGCCGCCGCTACCTGCTGCGCAACCACCAGAAGCTCGCGCTGGCCGACGAGGCGCGGATCATGATCGGCGGGTTCAACATCGCCAATGACTATTTCGCCGCCGACGAAGCGGATGCGTGGCGCGATCTCGGCCTGCTGGTCGAGGGACCGGCGGCGCGGCGGATCGCGCGCTATTTCGATGCACTGCGCGAATGGGTGCTGCTTCCGGCGGGGCGGACGCGCCATCTCGGCCGGGTGCTGGCGCGGTGGAGCGAGCCGGCGGGGCGGGTGCGCTGGCTGATCGGCGGCCCGACGCGGCGGCTGTCTCCCTGGGCGCGCGCGGTGCGGCACGACATGCGGCTGGCCGCGCGGATCGACATCATCGCGGGCTATTTCACGCCCAGCCCGACGATGCTGCGGCGGATGGACCGCGCGGCGCGGCGCGGCGACTCGGTGCGGATCGTCACCGCCGCGCGATCGGACAACAACGCCACGGTCGCCGCCGCGCGCTTCAGCTATCGCGGGCTGTTGAAACAGGGGGTGCGCATCTTCGAATATCAGCCGTCGAAGCTGCACACCAAGCTCTATGCGATCGACGATGCGGTGCATATCGGCAGCGCCAATTTCGACATGCGCAGCCTGTTCATCAACCTGGAACTGATGCTGCGGATCGATGATGCCGCCTTCGCCGCCTATGTCCGCCGTTATATCGACGGAGAGGTGGCGCGCTCGATCGAGATCACGCCCGAAGCCTATCGCGCCGCGACCGGCTGGTGGCAGCGGGTGAAGCAGTTCTTCGCCTATCTGATCGTCGGCGTGGCGGACCCGACGCTGTCGCGCGGGCTGAATTTCGGCATCGACGATTGAGGGATGACGACAGCGGACCGTCGCCGGACGGGTTCGGCCATGCCGACCCGCCCGCGCCCGGCCTTACTCCGCGTCCTTCCATGCCCAGTAAAGCTGGGCCGGCGGGACGTTCCACCATTCCATCCCGTGATCGATGCGCGGGAAGTGCGGCGCGATGAAATCATGCACCTTGGGGCTGAACTGATAGACGAGGAACGCCCCGCCGGTGCGGATCACGCGCTGCGTCGCCGCCGCGATCGCCGGGCCGACGCCGGTGGGCAAGGTGGAGAAGGGCAGGCCGGAAAGCACGTAATCGGCCTTCTCATGTCCGTGATCGGCGACGATCTTCTCCACGTCGGCGGCGGAGCCGAGCACCGGCACGAAGCGCGAATCGACGATCGTGTGGCGCAGGTAATTGATGAAGTCCGGGTTGGTGTCGATCGCGATCAGGGTCGCGTCCGGCGCCATCTTGCTCAGGATCGGGCGGCAGAAGGTGCCGACGCCGGGGCCGTATTCGACGAACAGCTTGCACCGCTGCCAGTCGACGGGGCCGAGCATCTTCTCGATCAGCTTCTCCGACGAGGGGATGATCGATCCCACCATCACCGGATGCTTGAGGAAGCCCTGGAAAAACATCTGCCACGGACCCGGAATGCCGGCGGGGCGGGACCGCGCGCGGCGGACGGCACTGGTCGAACTGGGCATCGAGGCTATGTCACTCCCGGACGTGGAAATGGGCAAGATAGGATTTTGCCCCGTCGCACATCTTTCGAACGCTGGGCAAGCGCTAACAGTTGCACGGCCGGGGTTGCGTCCGCGCGGCAAGCGCCTAAGCGGGCGTCATGCACGACGGAACGAGCGTGGACCGGGCGGGGCAGGTGGCGGTGATCTTCGTCTCGCAGCGCACCGCCGCCGATGGGGCGGGATATGCGGCGGCGGCCGCCGCGATGGACGCGCTCGCCGCCCGCCAGCCCGGCTATCGCGGGGTGGACAGCACCCGCGACGCGGACGGATTCGGCATCACCGTCTCCTATTGGGGCAGCGAGGCGGAGGCGCTGGCATGGCGCGACCATCCCGAACATGCCGCGATCCGCGCGCGCGGCCGGGCGGAATGGTATGAGCGCTATCAGGTGATCGTGACGCGCGTCGAGCGCGGCTATGCCTGGACGCGGCCGTGACGCGCGGATTCGACCGGCGCTTCACGCTGCTGTTCCTCGTCATGCTGACGATCGCGGCGGGGAACACCGCGCTGCAATCGGTGCTGCCCGCGCTCGGCCGCTCGCTGGGGGTGATGGACAGCGCGGTGGCGGCGGCCTTCTCGGTCTCGGCGCTATTGTGGGTGATCGCCGCGCCCTTCTGGGCCAATCGCTCGGACCGGCAGGGACGGCGCGCGATGGTGCTGCTGGGCGTCGGCGGCTTCACCGTCAGCCTCGGCCTTTGCGGCCTGTTCCTCGCGGCGGGCATCAACGGCTGGATCAGCGGCACCGCCGCCTTCGGCCTGTTCATCCTGGGGCGGCTGATCTACGGCACCTTCGGCTCGGCCGCGCCGCCGGCGGTGCAGGCGATGGTCGCCGGCAACACCACGCGGGAGGAGCGCACCCGCGCGCTGACCCTCCTCGCCTCCGCTTTCGGCCTCGGGACGATCCTCGGCCCGGCGATCGCGCCCTATCTGATCCTTGGCACGTTCGGGTCGTTCGAGATCGGGCTGGCCGGCCCCGCGTTCATCTTCGCGGCGTTCGGGCTGGCGATGTTCCTGACCGTCAGGCGGATGCTGGCGGACGATCGCGATGTCGAGGGCGAAGTCTACGGCGCGATGAGCGCCTATCCCTCGATCGGCGGCCAACCGACCGGCGCCAGCGTGCGCGCCGCGACCGAGCCGCACGGGGCGGAGGTGAAGTTCACCGACCGGCGCATCCGCGGCTGGATGATCGTCGGCCTGGTCGCCGGCCATGCGCAGGCGATGACCAGCCAGGTGGTCGGCTTCCTCGTCATCGACCGGATGCACCTTGCCCCCGCCGCCGCGCTGGAGCCGACCGGCATCGTGCTGATGATGGGGGCGGGGGCTTCGCTGCTCGCGCAATGGGGACTGATCCCGCTGCTCAACCTCGCCCCGCGCGCGCTGGTGCTGTGGGGGCTGCTGCTGGCGGCGGCGGGGGCCGCGCTGACTGGCCTGGCGACCTCGCTGTACGGCATCGCCACCGCCTATGCGCTGGCGAGCCTCGGCTTCGGTTTCATCCGGCCGGGCTATACGGCGGGGTCCAGCCTCGCGGTCGGATACGAATCACAGGGATCGGTCGCGGGCAAGGTGACGAGCATCAACGGCGCGAGCTTCATCCTCGGTCCGTCGATCGGCGTCGGGCTGTACGAACTGCGTCACCCGCTGCCCTATCTCGCCGCCGGCCTCGCCTGCCTGCTGCTGTTCGCCTATTGCTGGAAGCAGCTGCGCGACCAGCCGGCCGACGCGCCGTGCGACGCGCTGGCCGACTGAGCGGCGGTCACCGGCGCGGGGCCGGCTGACCCGGCATGGCGAAGCCGATCGATTGCGGAGCGTTCGCCTCCTGCTTCAGCTTCGCGGCGATCTGGGCATATTCCTGCTCCAGCTCCGGTGTCACGCTGGCACGCGATTCCTTCAGCGCGGCGCGGAAATGCGCCATCGTCACCTGCTTCGTCTCCAGCGATTCGCGCAGCGCGACCAGGCCCGCGCGGCGCACCACGTCCTCCAGATCGGCGCCAGTGAAGCGATCCGTGTCCGCCGCGATCGCGTCGAGATCGACATCGGGCGCCAGCGGCATCTTCTGTGTCTGGATCGCGAGGATGCGCCGCCGCCCCGCCTGATCCGGCACGCCGACATAGATCAGCTCGTCGAACCGCCCCGGCCGCAGCAGCGCCGGATCGATCAGGTTCGGCCGGTTGGTCGCACCGATCACCACCACGGACTGCAATTCCTCCAGCCCGTCCATCTCGGCGAGGATGGTGTTGACCACGCGCTCGGTCACCTGTGGCTCGCCCAGCCCGCCGCCGCGGGCGGGGACGAGGCTGTCCAGCTCGTCGATGAAGATCACCGTCGGCGCCACCTGGCGCGCGCGCTGGAACAGGCGGGCGATCTGCTGCTCGCTCTCGCCATACCATTTGCTCAGCAGGTCGGACGACTTGGTGGCGATGAAATTCGCCTCCGCCTCGCGCGCCACCGCCTTGGCGAGCAGCGTCTTGCCGGTGCCGGGCGGGCCATAGAGCAGGAAGCCCTTGGCCGGGCGGATGCCGAGCCGGCGGAAGGCGTTCGGGTCCTTGAGCGGCAGCTCCACCCCTTCCTTGAGCCGCATCTGGGCGTCGTCCAGCCCTCCGATATCGGCCCAGCGCACGGTCGGCGCCTGCACCATCACCTCGCGCATCGCGGACGGCTGGACGCGCTTGAGCGCCTCCATGAAGTCATTCCGGGTCACCGCCAGCGTGTCGAGCACTTCGGCGGGGATGGTGCGCTCCTCCAGGTTGAGCTTCGGCATGATGCGGCGCACCGCCTCGATCGCCGCCTCGCGGGTGAGCGCGGCGATATCCGCCCCGACGAAGCCGAAGGTGGAGCGCGCCAGCTCGTCGAGGCTGACGTTATGCTCCAGCGGCATGCCGCGCGTGTGGATGCCGAGGATCTCGCGCCGCCCCCGCTCGTCCGGCACGCCGACGACGATCTCGCGGTCGAAGCGGCCGGGGCGGCGCAGCGCCTCGTCGATCGCCTCTGGCCGGTTGGTGGCGGCGATCACGACGAGGTTGGCGCGCGCCTCCAGCCCGTCCATCAGCGTCAGGAGCTGGGCGACGACGCGCTTCTCCGCCTCGCCGGTGACCTGCCCGCGCTTCGGTGCGATCGAATCGATCTCGTCGATGAACACGATCGAGGGAGCGTTCTTCGCCGCCTCCTCGAACACGCTGCGCAGCCGCTGCTCGCTTTCGCCATAGGCGGAGCCCATGATCTCGGGGCCATTGATGAGGAAGAATTGCGCGTCGCTCTCGTTCGCCACGGCGCGGGCGAGCCGCGTCTTGCCGGTGCCGGGCGGGCCGTGGAGCAGCACGCCCTTGGGCGGCTCGACACCCAGCCGCTCGAACAATTCGGGATAGCGCAGCGGGAGTTCGACCATCTCGCGGAGCTGGTCGATCGTCGCGGCCATGCCGCCGATGTCGTCATAGGTGACGTCGGCGCGCCGCGCGTCGCCCGGCTCCTGATATTCGGGGCGCAGCTCCACCTCGGTATTCTCGTCGATATGGACGATGCCCTTGGGCGCGGCGGACACCACGACGAGGCGGATCTCCTGGAGCGCATAGGCCGGGGCATTGACGAACTGCGCCATGTTCGGCGGCATGTTCTGCACGCGCTGATGCCCGGCGGTCGCGACGATATCGCCCTGGCACAGCGGTCGGTTGAAGAAGGTGCGCTTGAGCGCATGGGTCGAGCCTTGCAGGCGCAGGTTCTGCTGCGCCGGCGCGAAGACGACGCGGGTCGCGGGCTTCGATTCGGCGCGATGCACCTCGACATAGTCGCCGGCGCCGACGCCGGCGTTGGCGCGTTGCAGGCCGTCGATGCGGATGATCTCCAGCCCCTCGTCGTCGGCATAGGGGCCGACCGCGCGGGCGGGGGTGGATTTCTTGCCGGCGATCTCGACGACGTCGCCCTCGGCGATGCCCGCCGCCGTCATGAAGGCGCGCGGAAGATGAGCGATGCCGCGGCCCGAATCTTCCGGCCGCGCATTCGCCACCTGCAACTTGCGTGTCGCCTCGCCACCGTCCGCCACTATCCGATCTCCAAACAGCCTCGCTATGAAAGATAGAAACGATCGGCGCCGGTTGCGAGATGCCGCGCGCATCGGCGCAGGCATAAAAAAAGGGCCGATCGCGAGGACCGGCCCATGAAAGTTTATAGGAGAGGATGCCTGAAAGGCCCGTCCTATGTGCGTCGCGGCAGGTTATTGTGCAAGTGCGAAGAAAGCCAGTTCGCTTGCATTTCTTGCAATCGTTAAGTTACGGTGCTTGCGTTGCGTCGCGCCGCAAGTGCATGATGCGGTGCACAAGAAAAGAGCGGGATTCCATGCGTCGGCTGCCACCCTTGACCGCGATCGAGGCGTTCGTCGCCGTCGCCCGGCTCGGCTCGGTGAAGGCGGGCGCGCAGGAACTGGCGCTGTCGCCGCCCGCGCTGAGCCGGCGCGTGCAAACGCTCGAACGCTTCATCGGCAGGCCGCTGTTCGACCGCCGCCATCAGGCGATGGTGCCCAATGCGGACGGCGAGCGGCTGCTGGCGCAGATCGCACCGGTGCTCGATCAATTGTCCGATGCGCTCGCCGGGCTGACCAGCGCGGCGGAGGTGGTGCGGCTGCGGCTCGGCGTGATGCCGCTGTTTGCGTCGCAGCGGCTGTTCCCGCGGCTCGGTGGGCTGCGCGCCGCCCATCCGGAGCTGCATCTCGACATCGACACCGCCGGCCATGCGATGACCCGGCTGGGCGAGGGGCTGGACGCGGTGATCGCGCTGGCGCGGGAGGTCGACCCGACGCTCTATGCCCGCCGGCTCGATCGCAACATGGTCTATGCGATCGGCGCGCGGGCGCTGGTCGAGGGGCCGAATCCGATCACCCGGCCCGAGCAGCTCGCCGACCTTTCGGTGCTGATCCATCGCGACATGCCCGACACCTATTCCACCTGGCGCTACGCCGCCGGGCTGCCGGAGATCGAGCCGGTGGCGATCGACCATTTCGATTCGGGCGCGCTGATGCTGGAAGCGGCGGCGCAGGGGCTGGGCGTCGCCTTCATGCTCGAAAGCCATTTCGAGGACGCCAACGATCCGCGCCTCGTCCGCATGTTCGGCGATATCGAGGTGGAAAGCCCCTACAGCTACTGGTTCGTCTGCCGCCCGCGCGCGTTGCAGCAGAAGCCGGTGAAGATCTTCCGCGACTGGCTGCTCGCCAATCTCCGGCAGGAAGGGGTGTAGGCCGCGGTCGGCCCCTCCCCGGCAGGGGAGAGGCCGTCGGGACGGATCTTACTCCGCGCGCATCTTCTCGATCTTGCCCGGCTCGCGCGGCGGCTCGCCCTTGGGGAGCGCGTCGATATGCTCCATGCCGGCGGTCACCTCGCCCCAGACGGTATATTGGCCGTCGAGGAAGCGGGCGTCGTCGAAGCAGATGAAGAACTGCGAGTTGGCGCTGTCCGGATTGTTGGTCCGCGCCATCGAGCAGACCCCGCGCACATGCGGCTCGCGGCTGAACTCCTGCTTCAGGTCCGGCAGGTCCGAACCGTGCATCCCGGTGCCGGTCGGGTCGCCGCCCTGCGCCATGAAGCCGGGGATGACGCGGTGGAACACCACGCCGTCGTAGAAGCCCTGATTCGCCAGCGTCGCGATGCGCTCGACGTGATTCGGCGCGAGATCGGGGCGCAGCTTGATCGTCACGTCGCCGTCGGCGAGCGTCATGGTCAGCGTCTGGAAGGTATCGGCCATCGTCGGCTCCTGATTCCGGGGAAGCCGGCGCCCTACCGCCGGCGCGCCCGCATGGCAAATCGCGGCTTGTCGATCCACCGCCGTACCCATATCAGACACTGGCAGGCACGCGCGATACTGGAAGGGGGCGAAGCGATGAGCGACACCGAACTTCAGGTCGCGGACGATGAAAGCCAGCTCGACGCGGACGATCGGCTGAAGCCGGAGTTCGTCGATGCGGTGCTCGCCGCCGTCGAGGCCGGCGACGACGAGGCGGCGCGCGCGCTGGTCGAGCCGCTCCATGCCGCCGATGTCGCCGATTTGTTCGAGCTGGTGGCGGAGGATCGCCGCGCCGCGCTGGCGAAGGCGCTCGCCGACCTGCTCGACGCCGATGTCTTCGCGGAGATGAACGATTACGTCCGTGAGGACGTGATCGACACGCTCGACGCGCGGCAGGTGGCGGACATCGCCTCCGAACTCGACACCGACGACGCAGTCGCGATCATCGAGGACCTCGACGTCGAGGATCAGCGCGAGGTGCTCCGCGCGATGGAGCCGGACGATCGCGCCGCGATCGAGGAGGCGCTGAGCTACCCGGAGGAATCCGCCGGCCGCCTGATGCAGCGCGAGCTGATCGCGGTGCCGGAACATTGGACGGTCGGCGACACGATCGATTTCCTGCGCGGGCATGAGGAACTGACCACCGACTTCTGGGAAGTGTTCGTGGTCGACCCCTCGCATCGCCCGGTCGGCACCGTCGCGCTGTCGTGGATATTGCGCACGCCGCGCGCGATCCCGATCGCCGACGTGATGCAGCGCGAGCAGACGCTGATCCCGGTCGACATGGATCAGGAGGAAGTGGCGCTGCGCTTCCAGAAATATGCGCTGATCTCGGCGGCGGTGGTGGATGCCAGCGGGCGGCTGGTCGGCATGATCACCGTCGACGATGTGGTCCACATCATCCAGGAGGAAGCGGGCGAGGACACGCTGAAGCTCGCCGGCGCGGGCGACGGCGACATCAACGAGCCGCTCGCCGTCACCGTGCGCACGCGCGTCGCGTGGCTGGTGGTCAATCTCGGCGCGACGATGCTGTCCGCCTCGGTGGTCGGGCTGTTCCAGGGCGAGATCGCGCGCTTCGCGCTGCTCGCCGCGCTGATGCCGATCGTCTCGGCGTTGGGCGGCAATGCCGGCACGCAGACGCTGGCGGTGGTGGTGCGCGCGCTCGCCACCAACCAGCTCACCAGCTCGAACACCTTGCGCATGTTGTTGCGCGAGTTCCGCGTGGCGATCTTCAACGGCATCGCGCTGGGGACGATCGGGGCGCTGGGCAGCTATGTCATCCTCGGCAACGCCGGCCTGTCGCTGGTGTTCGCGGTGGCGATGGTCATCAACAGCATCGTTGCGGGTCTGGTCGGCGTGATGGTGCCGGTGGCGCTGGACAAGGCCAATGTCGATCCGGCGGTATCCTCCGCCGTGTTCGTCACGACGATGACCGATGTGATGGGTTTCTTCTCCTTCCTCGGTCTCGCCGCCTTGTGGGGGCTGGGCGGCTGACCCACATCCTCCTTATGCTGCATCTCACCAAGGTCGCGTTCGGGGCAAGCGGGGTCGATGATCTCGCCGAGCGGCTGCGCGCGCGGGGCGAGCTGGGGCCGGTGTTCCTCACCACGCGCTATCTGCCGAAGCGGCATGAGGAGATCGCAGGGCGCGGCTCGCTGTTCTGGATCATCAAGCATGCGCTGGTCGCGCGCTCGCCGATCCTGTCGTTCGGCGAGGCGGAGGGCGGGCGCGTCGCGATCCATATCGATCCGGCGCTGCGCCTCGTTCATCCCCGGCCGAAGCGCGCGCATCAGGGCTGGCGCTATCTGGAGGCGGCGGACGCGCCGCTCGATCTTTCCGACGGCGAGGGCGGCGGCGAGGTGCTGCCCGCCGCGCTGGCCGGGAAGCTCGGCGAACTCGGCCTCATCTGACGCGCCGCCCAGGCGGCTTTCAAGCTCTCGCTGGTGTCGCGGCTGTTGTCGTGGCTCCAGCCGGGCGGACGCCAGATATAGCCGGGCTTGGCGCGCCACGGCGCGGCCCACACGTCGCGCGCGATGCCGATCCATTCGTGGAACGCCGCCCAGATCAGGTTGAACGAGCCGAGCTGGTGGACGATGCCGTAGCGCGGGCGCTCCTCGTCCAGCTCCGGCTCGAACGTGCCGAACATCCGGTCCCAGACGATGAACACGCCGGCATAATTGCGGTCGAGATAGCGCGGGTTGGTCGCGTGGTGGACGCGGTGGTGCGACGGCGTGTTCATCACCGCCTCGAACCAGCGCGGCATCCGCCCGATCACTTCCGTGTGTATCCAGAATTGATAGACGAGGTTCACCCCCGCGACGAAGAACACCATCGCCGGCGGGAAGCCGATCAGGAACAGCGGCAGGCGGAACAGGAAGGCGAGGCTGAAGAAGCCGGTCCATGTCTGCCGCAGCGCGGTGGAGAGGTTGTAATGCTGCGAGCTGTGGTGGATCACATGGCTCGCCCAGAACCAGCGCACGCGATGGGCCGAGCGGTGGAAGACGTAATAAGCCAGATCGTCCAGCACGAAGGCGACGGCGAACCAATACCAGTGCCAGCCAATGTCGAACAGGCGGAAGCGCCACACCCACATCGCCAGCGCATAGACCGCGCCCGCCGACAGCACCCCCGCGATCGTGCTGCCGAAGCCGAGCATCAGGCTGGTCAGCGTGTCGCGCGGCTCGTAGCGGCCGCGGTCGCGGAAGCGCGCCACCACCATCTCCGCCAGCACGAGCAGGACGAAGCCGGGGACGGCGATGTTGACCGGATCGGGCAGCGCGGGCGGGGTCACGCCCGCGAGCTTACACTCGTGTCAGTTGCGGCGCCAGCCTGCGCACATCGAGCGCGTCGACGCCCGGCAGCGCCACCGCGCCGAAGCGCCGCTCGCCGGTCTCGACCAGCATCCCGCCGGGAGTGGCGCGCACGGCTTCCCATTCGATCACGCGGGCGGCGATGCGCGCGCCATGCGCCTTGAGCGCCACGATGCGGCGGTCCTCCCCGAACACCAGCGCGCCGCGCCCGTCCGATCCGATCACGGCGGAGACGGCGACGAAGCCCGCGACCGCCTCGTCGGCGGCGCGCAGCGCGTCGCCCTCTTCGACCAGGATGCGCTCCGCCCGGCCGAGCTTCAGCCCCGCCGCGACGCCGCCGAGCGCCAGCACGGCGCCGAGCGAGCCGCCCAGGGCAATCCAGTTCATCCCCGCCAAGTGCGTCAGCCCTGCCGCGCCACCGCGTCCATCAGCGGGCGCAGGCTGGCGAGGCCATAGCCCGCGCCCTCGCCCTTCGCGGTCACCTCATCGGCGTCCACGCCGAGCCTCGCCTGCGCCAGCGCCCACAGGTTGCACGAGCGCGTGCCGGAGCGGCAGAACGCCAGCACCGGGCCGCCCGCCCGTTCCAGCGCCTCGATCATCGCCGTCACCTGCGGCTGGGAGAAGCCGGCATGGGTGATCGGGATCGCGGTATAGGCGAGGCCGGCGTCCTCCGCCGCCGTGCGGATCGCGTCGCCGTCCGGCTGGCCGGCTTCCTCGCCGTCCGGGCGGTTGTTGACGATCGCGACGAAGCCGGCGGTCTTGATCGCGGTGATATCCTCCGGCGCGATCTGCGGCGCGACGGCGATGGTGGCGTCGATGGGGCGGATGTCGAGCATGGTCGGTTCCCCTAACGCAGCTTGTCGCGGGATTGAACCGGGTCGGCGATCAGTTTTCGTGGATAACCCGGAGGAACGCCTCGCCATAGGCGTCGAGCTTGCGCTGCCCGATGCCGGCGATCCGCGCCATTTGCGTCAGCGAGGCCGGTCGGGACGCCGCCATCTCGCGCAGCACCGAATCGTGGAAGATGACATAAGGCGGCACCTGCGCCTCCTTCGCGAGATCGCGGCGCTTCTCGCGCAGCGCCTCGAACAGCGGATCGCCGACCGGGTTGGCGGCGGCCTCGCCCTTCCGGCGGCGCTCGCGCCTGGGCGGCAGGACCAATGCGACCTGCTCCTCGCCCTTCAGGATCGCGCGGGCGGCGGGGCCGAACTCAAGCCCGCCGTGCGGATTGGCGCGCAGCGCGTCGCGGAGCTGGAGCGCGCGGCCGACCGGCTTGAGCAGCGCCGTCTCCTCGCCGTCGACGATCCCCCAGACGGAGAGCGATTCATGGCCGTTCATCAGGCTGCGCTCGGTCGATTTGCCGGTGAGCACCTGCTCGACATAGGTCGATCCGAACATCTGCCCGGTGCGGAACACGGCGGAGAGATATTTCTGCGCCACCGTGCTCGCGTCGATCGCGCTGGGCGGCGACAGGCAATTGTCGCAATTGCCGCAGCTTTCGGGTGGCTCCTCGCCGAAATGCCTGAGCAGGATGCGGCGGCGGCAACCGGCCGTCTCGACCAGCGCGCCGAGCGCGTTGAGCCGTGCGCGCTCGCCGGGCTGGCGGCGCTCCTCCACCTCGGCGATGCGCTGGCGGGCGCGGGCGAAATCGTCGGCGCCCCAGAACAGATGCGCCACCGCCGGATCGCCGTCGCGCCCGGCGCGGCCGGTCTCCTGATAATAAGCTTCGATCGACTTGGGCAGGCCGGCATGGGCGACGAAGCGCACGTCGGGCTTGTCGATCCCCATGCCGAAGGCGACCGTGGCGCAGATCACCATGTCCTCGGACGCGACGAAGGCGGCCTGGTTGGCGGCGCGCACCGCCGGCTCCAGCCCGGCGTGATAGGCGCGCACCGGGCGGCCGGTGACGGCCAGCGCCTCGGCCAGCCGCTCGGTGCCGGCGCGCGTCTGGGCATAGACGATGCCGGGGCCGGGGGTGGCGCGGATCAGGTCGAGGATCTGCCGCGTGCTATTGTCGCGCGGGGTGATGGAGTAGCGGATGTTCGGCCGGTCGAAGCCGGCGACGATCATCCCGTCGTGCGGAATGCCGAGCTGGTCGAGGATGTCGGCGCGGGTATGCGCATCGGCGGTGGCGGTGAGCGCGAGGCGGGGGACGTCCGGGAAGCTGTCGAGCAGCGGGCGCAGCAGACGATAGTCGGGGCGGAAGTCATGGCCCCATTCGCTGACGCAATGCGCCTCGTCGATAGCGAACAACGCGATGCGCCCGCGCTGGAGCAGATCGCGGAAATCGGCGGTCGAGGCGCGTTCCGGCGCGACATAGAGCAGGTCCAGCCCGCCATCGAGGAAGCGCCCGCGCGTCTCGGCGCGATTCTCGTCCACGCTGGTCAGCGTCGCGGCGCGGATGCCCACCGCCTCGGCCGCGCGAAGCTGGTCGTGCATCAGCGCGATCAGCGGGGAGACGACGACGCATGTCCCCTCCAGCATCACCGCCGGAAGCTGGTAGCACAGCGACTTGCCCGCGCCGGTCGGCATCACCGCCAGCGTGTTCTCGCCCGCCAGCACGCGGCCCACCACGTCGCGCTGGACGCCGCGAAAGTCGGGGAAGCCGAAGATGCGCTGGAGGGTGGAAACCGGGTCGGCAAGCATGATCGGTGCGCTATAGCGATGGAAAAGGTCGCGGCGCCAGCCCGCTCCCCCGCCCCGCCTCCCACAAGATACTGCTGTTGGGGGGCGGGACGGGGGAGCGGGCTGGCGCCGCCTGGCGGACATGAAAGGATTTTCGATGGAAATCGTGCGCGACAACAGGGCCGAGCAGGAGTTCGAGCTGGACGTGGACGGCCACCGCGCCCTCGCCGCCTATCAGATCGAGGGCGACTGGATCGTGTTCACGCACACGCTGGTGCCCAAGGCGCTGGAGGGGCGGGGGATCGGATCGAGGCTGATCCGCGCCGCGCTCGACAGCGCGCGAGATCAGGGGCTGAAGGTGGTGCCGCAATGCTCGTTCGTGCGCGCCTATATCGAGCGGCACGACGAATATCGGGATCTGCTCGGGTGACGCGGGATCACTCCGCCGCCAGCGCCTCCTCGCGCTCCCTGGCCTGTCGCGCCCACATCTCCGCGTAGAGGCCGCCGCGGGCCAATAGCTGCGCGTGGCTGCCCTGTTCCACGATCCGCCCGGCCTCCAGCACGACGATCTTGTCGGCATGGACCACGGTGGAGAGGCGGTGCGCGATCATGATCGTGGTGCGGCCGCGCTCGATCGCCTCCAGCGTCGCCATGATCTCCGCCTCGGTGCGGCTGTCGAGCGCGCTGGTCGCCTCGTCGAGGATCAGGATCGGCGGGTCCTTCAGCAGGGTCCGCGCGATCGCGACGCGCTGCTTCTCGCCGCCGGAGAGCTTCAGCCCGCGCTCGCCGACGCGCGTGCCATAGCCTTCGGGCTGGCGCTCGATGAAATCCGCGATCGCCGCGCCGCGCGCCGCCGCCTCGATCTCCTCCCGGCTCGCGTTCTCGCGGCCATAGGCGATGTTGTAGCCGATGGTGTCGTTGAACAGCACCGTATCCTGCGGGACGATGCCGATCGCGGCGCGCAGGGACGCCTGCGTCACCCCGGCGATGTCCTGCCCGTCGATCGTCAGGCGCCCGCCGGTGAGGTCGTAGAAACGGTAGAGCAGCCGCGCGAGCGTCGATTTGCCCGCGCCGGACGGGCCGACCACCGCCACCGTCGCGCCGGCCGGCACGTCGAGGTCGATGCCCTTCAGGATGTCGCGCCCCGGATCATAGCCGAAGCGCACGTCCTCGAAGCGCAGATGGCCGCGCGTCACCACCAGCGGCGGCGCGCCCGGCGCGTCGGTCACCTCGGCGGGCGTATCGACCAGATCGAACATCGCGCCCATGTCGATCACGCCCTGCCGGATCGTGCGATAGACCATGCCGAGCAGGTCGAGCGGCCGGAAAAGCTGCGACAGCAGGGTGGAGACGAGCACGACATTGCCCGCCGTGAACTTGCCCTGTCCCCAGCCGACCACCACCCACGCCATGCCGGCGGCGAGCATCAGGTTGGTGATCAGCGCCTGCCCGATGTTGAGCCAGGCGAGGCTGTTCTCCGATTTCACCGCCGCGCCGGCATAAGCGGTCATCGCCGCCTCGTAGCGGCGGCCCTCGCGCGCCTCGGCGTTGAAATATTTCACCGTCTCGAAATTGAGCAGCGAATCGACCGCATGGGCGACCGCGCCGGTATCGAGATCGTTCATCCGCGCGCGCAAGGCGGCGCGCCAGTCGGTCACCCAACGCGTGAACCAGATATAGACGACCACCATCGCCAGCGTCGCGGCCACCAGCGGCCAGCCGAACTTCGTCCAGAAGATGCCGATGACAAGGCTCAGCTCCAGCACCGTCGGCGCGATGTTGAACAGCATGAAATAGAGCATCGTGTCGATGCTCTTGGTGCCGCGCTCGACGACCTTGGTGACCGCCCCGGTGCGCCGCTCGAGGTGGAAGCGCAGCGAGAGCTGGTGGAGATGCCGGAACACCCGCACCGCCAGCCGCCGCGTCGCCTCCTGCCCGACGCTTTCGAACACCGCGTTGCGCAGATTGTCGAACAGCGTGGTGCCGAAGCGCGCGGCGGCATAGCCGATCGCCAGCAGCACGATCAGCGTGACCGGCGAGCGCGCGCCGGGGGCCATGCCGTCCACCACGCCCTGCAACGCGAAAGGCGCGCCATAGACCTGCACCAGCTTCGACAGCACGACCAGCACCAGCGCGGCGGCGACGCGCGCGCGCATCCCCGGCGAATCCGACGGCCACAGATAGGGGAGGAAGCGCCGCAGCGTCGGCCACATCGGGCGGTCGGCGGTCTTCGCGGCGGTGGGGTCGATCGGGGGCATCTGCCCCGTCATGTCAGAACCCGAGGGGCCGGCGTCAATGCCCTGGTCGATAAAGGGCGCTGACCGCTCCTTGCTCGTCACCCCGGCACCAGGCCGGGTGACGGATGGAATGTCAGGCCCCGACCGCCGTCACGAAATAATCCAGCACGGTCGAATCGCTCAACGCGAAGCCGCGCGTCGGGGAGAAGCTCAGCCCTCGCACATCGATCACGCGCATCCCGGCGCGCGCGAGCAAGTCGCCGAGTTCGTCGGGCGTCAGGAAGCGGTTCCAGTCGTGCGTGCCGCGCGGGATGTGGCCGGTGCCCTCCGCCAGCGTGATGAGCGCGAGTCGCGACAGCGGCGTGCGATTCGGCGTGGACATGACGAGCAGCCCGCCCGGCGCCACCGCCCGCGCCAGTCCGGCGACGAACGATCCGGGATCGGTGACATGCTCGATCACCTCCATCGAGGTGACGAGATCGAACGTCTCGCCGGCCACCGTCTCCACCCCGCCGACGCGATAGTCGATCGCCAGCGCGCCGGCATGATCGCGCGCGGCGGCGATATTCTCCGGCGCGGCGTCGATGGCGGTGACGCTCGCGCCGAGCCGCGCGAGCGGCTCCGCCAGCAGCCCCGCGCCGCAGCCCACGTCCAGCGCGCGCTTGCCGGCAAGCGGGGTGAAGCCCGCGCCGTCGCCGTTCCAATGCGCGTCGATCCGTTCGCGGATATAGGCGAGCCGGGGCGGGTTGAGCCGGTGCAGCATCGCCGAGGAGCCGTTCGGATTCCACCAGTCACCGGCCATCGCGCCGAAATGCGCCGCCTCGCGCGGATCGATCGATGAAGGCGCGCTTTCGGCGTCTGTCGCTTTTGTTACGGTTGCGTCGGGCATAAGCTCTACCTATCAGGGCCGCCGTTTCCCCCCAAGCGGAAGGTTGGACGGCAGCGACAATGGCGCGCATCGTGATGAAGTTCGGCGGCACCTCGATGGCCGGGATCGAGCGCATCAGGAGCGTCGCCGCGCGCGTCAAACGCGAGGTCGATGCCGGCAATCAGGTCGCCGTGGTCGTCTCCGCGATGGCGGGCGAGACGGACCGGCTGGTCGGCTTCTGCCGCGAGGCATCGCCGCTTTACGATCCGCGCGAATATGACGTGGTCGTCTCCGCCGGCGAGCAGGTGACGAGCGGGCTGCTCGCCATCGCGCTTCAGGCGCTGGGCGTGAAGGCGCGCTCGTGGCTCGGCTGGCAATTGCCGATCAATACCTCCGACGCCTTCGCCAAGGCGCGGATCGGCACGATCGACACCGAGGCGCTCGACGAGAGTCTCGCGGCGGGCGAGGTGGCGGTGATCCCCGGCTTCCAGGGCGTGCATGAGGGCCGCGTGACGACGCTCGGCCGTGGCGGGTCTGACACGTCGGCGGTGGCGGTGGCGGCGGCGATGAAGGCCGACCGCTGCGACATCTATACCGACGTGGACGGCGTCTATACCACCGATCCGCGCATCGTCCCGCGCGCGCGCAAGCTCGCGAAGGTGACCTATGAGGAGATGCTGGAGCTCGCCAGCGTCGGGGCCAAGGTGCTCCAGACGCGCTCGGTGGGGCTGGCGATGAAGGAAAAGGTCCGTGTGCAGGTGCTCTCGTCGTTCACCGGCGAGGACGCGCCGATGGCGGACGAACTGCCCGGAACGATGATCGTGGGCGAGGAGGAGATCGACGACGTGGAACGCCAGCTCATCACCGGCATCGCGCACGACAAGAACGAGGCGAAGATCACGCTGACCAGCGTGCCGGACAAGCCCGGCGCGGTGGCGAGCATCTTCGAGCCGCTGGCCGAGGCCAATATCAACGTCGACATGATCATCCAGAACATCGCGCATGGTTCCGGATCGACCGACGTCACCTTCACCGTGCCGGCCGCCGATCTGGCGCGCTCGATCGAGACGCTCAACCAGGGGCGCGAGAAGATCGGCTTCGCGGATCTGGTGCACGACACGCGCGTCGCGAAGATCTCGGTGGTCGGCGTGGGGATGCGCAGCCATGCCGGCGTCGCCTCGACGATGTTCACCACGCTCGGCGCGCGCGGGATCAACATCATGGCGATCACCACCAGCGAGATCAAAGTCTCGGTGCTGATCCATGAGGACGAGACGGAACTGGCGGTGCGCGTCCTCCACACCGCCTACGGGCTGGACGCGGACGAGGCGGCCTGACGATCGCGGGCGGCGCTATCTGGCGCCCGTCCCGCACGTTACCGGGCCGTCCGCGACGGCCTTCACCGTGCATTTGGCGGTCCCCAGCACCGTCACCTTGCCCAGCCCGGTCGTCGTCACCTGCGCGGTGTAGCGCGCGGTGGCGCGCGTCTCGCCGGTGCCGTCGACGCGCACCACGAGGTCGCCGGTGGAGAGCGCGGCGGCGTCGATCGTGCCGGCGCCGTTGCTCGCCAGCCGCGCGCGGTTGACGCGGCCGGCGAGCCGCATCGTGCCGGTGCCGATCAGTGACGCTTCAAGCTGGTCCGCCTGAATCCCGTCGACCGCCAGGGTGCCGGCGCCGTTGACGCCAAGGTCCAGCCGCTGCGCGGCGACCTTGCTCGCCGTCACCTCGGCCCCGGCGCTGAGCAGGATCGTGGTGAGCCGCGGGGTGGAAAGCGTGACGATCACCGGCTTGCCGCTCGCCGCCGCCCTGGGCGTCTCGCCCCAGCCGCCGGGGCCGAGGCGGACGGCGAGCGTCGTGCCCTCCACCCTGAGATCGAGCCGCGCCAGCATCTCCTCGCTGCCGCTGGCGCTTGCGCGCGGCGAGCCGCCCGCGACGACATGCACCTCGAACGGCCCGTCGACGCGGAGCCGCTCGTAGCTGCCGACGCTGTAGCTGCGCTCGGCGGCCTGGGCCGGTAGGGCGGCGATGCACGCCATCACGGCGAGTGGAAGCGAGAATCTCATGGCGCAAGCGTCGCGCGAAGCGCGCGCGGGCGCAAGCCGTCAGCCGCCGCAGCGCACCGTGCCGGAGCCGGCCTTGCTCGTCTCGCACTTCGCCTTCGGGCCGAGATCGACGTCGCCCGACCCCATGATCGATATCTTCGCCGGCCCGTCCACCAGCGCGCGAACGCTGCCCGATCCGGCGATGTCGATCTTCGCCGAGCTGGCGGTGACCTGTCGCGCATCGACGTCGCCCGATCCGGCGATCGACACGTCGAACTTCCGCGTCCTGCCGCCGCGCGCGACGATTTTGCCCGCCCCGGCGATCGAAAATTCGACGTCGCCGGCCGCGAGCGAGCCGATCGTCATGTCGCCGGAGCCGGCCAGCGAGCCTTCGAAATCGGCGCCGTCGATGCGATCGATCGCCATGTCGCCCGATCCGGCGAGCGAGCCGGCGGTGATGCGCGGCATCGTCACATAGACCTTCGCCTTGCCCGATCCCCAGTTGAAGCCGGATTTCCGGCCGATGCGCAGCGCGTCGCCGTGGCGCGCGATCACCAGCCGGTCGAGCACGGCGGAATCGCCCTCGGCGCGGACCGAGAAGGCCGATCCGACGCGCACGTCCACGTCATCCGCGCCGCGCAGGTCGATGGCGGTGAAGCCGCTCGCGGCATAACTGCGCGCCGGGCCGGTTCCGCTGGGCGGGATGGCGTTGCGCGCATCGTCGTCGCCCAGGCCGCCGCATGCGGCGAGTGGCAGGAGCAGGCCAAGGATCAGGATGCGCATCTCGGGATTCCTCCGATGTGTATTATCTCAATAATACACAATCGAAGCTATTGCAAGCCAAGCCTAATGTCCGCCGCACAATGCCTTGCCGCTGCCGACGCGGCTCACCGCGCAGCGCGCGCGCGGCCCCAGATCGGCATCGCCGCTGCCGGCGATCGAGACGCGCGCGTCGCCATCGACCCGCGCGCGGACGCCGCCCGATCCGGCGATCGAGATATCGGCCGCGCGGGCATGCAGCCGCTCGCCGGAGAACCGGCCGGAGCCGCCCAGGTTGACCGTCAACTGGCGGGCGTCGCCCGATGCGATGATCGATCCGCTTCCGCCGATCGATCCGCTCAACCGCTCGACCGCGACATTGCCCAGCGTGAGCGAGCCGGACCCGCCGATCGCGCCGTCGAACCGGTCGCCGGCAACGCGATCGACATCGATCCCGCCGCTGCTGGCGATGCTCGCGCTGCGGATGCGCGGCATCGTCACCACGAAGCGCACCGCGCGCAACGCGCGTTCGTCGCGCGCATGGCCGGGGTAGCGCTGCTCGATCTGGAGCGAATCGCCTTTGCGGGTGACGCGCACGTCGGCGAACGCCTGCGCCGGGCCGGTCGCGCGCACCGAGAAGGCCGGGCCGACACGCACATCGACCCGTGCCGGTAGCGCCAGCCCGATCGAGCTGAATCCGTCGACCGGATAGACCAGGGCGCCCCCGTCGCGGCGCGGCGCGATGCCCGGCCCGCGATCGCTGTCCCACGAGGCGGCCCCTGCGGTGGCGGCGATCGCCGCGAGGGGCAGGGCGAGAAGCACAGGGCGCATCGATACTCTCCTTGGTGTGTTGGGATGACAATACACCGAGATGATTACGCCTGTAAACGGGAAAATGGCGACGCGGCGGCGGGGTGACGGGCAAGGAAAAAGGGCGGCCCCGTCAGGGACCGCCCTCGTCCGGTCGCGGCGGCGGGCCGGTCAGGCCGGCGCCTTGTCCTTGTTGTAGATCGCGGCGGCCTTGCGCAGGATATCGAGGATCTTCTCCTGCGCGGCGCCCTCGTCGATCTGCTCCATCGCGGCCAGTTCGCGCGCGAGGCGGCTCGTCGCGCCCTCGAAGATCTGGCGCTCGGAATAGCTCTGCTCGGGCTGGTCGTCGGCGCGGAACAGGTCGCGGACCACCTCGGCGATCGACACGAGGTCGCCCGAGTTGATCTTCGCCTCATATTCCTGCGCGCGGCGCGACCACATGGTGCGCTTGATCTTGGGCTTGCCCTTCAGCGTCTCCATCGCCTCGCGCATCGTCTTGTCGGACGAGAGCTTGCGCATCCCGACCGATTCCGCCTTGTTGGTCGGCACGCGGAGCGTCATCTTCTCCTTCTCGAAGCGCAGCACGTAAAGCTCGAGCTGCATGCCGGCGATTTCCTGTTTCTGCAGTTCGATGACCCTGCCGACCCCGTGCTTGGGATACACGACATAATCACCGACATCGAAATGCAGAGCCTTGGCAGCCATTTAGGGGCCTTTCGTCAGGATATGATCCCGCCCGCCCGCGCCGCGGTGAAAGCCACGTCGAGGAACAGGGGGAGGATAAGGGTTGGACATCTCCGGCGGCCATGCGGTTCGAATCCGGCCGTCACGGACGTATATAGCACGCCTGTAATAAAATTGCCAGCATCACAATGGCAGTGATGCTGGCCTGTTCGATTCGGCGATGTCGCGGAAGGCCCCCGGCGGGGCGGCGGGATCAGTCGCCCGTGCCCGGCTCGGCGGAGAAATATTTGTCGTACTTGCCGGTCTCGCCCTTGTGCTCGTCGGCGTCGGCCGGCGTCTGGTCGCCCTTGCGGGTGACGTTGGGCCATTGCGCGGAGAAGGTGTTGTTCAGCTCCAGCCACTTCTCCAGCCCGCTCTCGGTATCGGGCAGGATCGCCTCGGCCGGGCATTCCGGCTCGCACACGCCGCAGTCGATGCACTCGCTGGGGTTGATGACGAGCATGTTCTCGCCCTCATAGAAACAGTCGACCGGGCACACCTCGACGCAATCCATATACTTGCAGCGGATGCAGGCGTCGGTGACGACGTAGGTCATTGCCGGTTTACTCCCCTCGGACGGACAAATCCGCTGCTATGCCGCGCGACCGGCATCGTCAATCGTTCCCGGCTTGCTGCGAGTGGTTATCAGTGATGAGGTCGAGATAGCAGGCGCGCCCCTCCGCCGGCGGCCCGCGCCGCGCCGGCAGCGCCTCGATCCTGAGCGCGCGGACGCGCCCGCCCTGCGCGAAGGTCAGCACGTTGCCGACGCGGACCGGCGCGGCGGCGCGCTCCACCGCGCGGCCGTCGATGCGCAGGTGCCCGTCGCTCGCCAGCGCCTGCGCCGCGCCGCGCGTCCTGACGATGCGCGCGAGCCACAGGAAGCGGTCCAGCCGCATCGCCCCGAGCGCGTCAGCCATGGCGCAATGTCGCCAGCGCGGCGAAGGCGTTGCCCGGCGCGGCGCGGCGCGGTTGCGGGCGGCCGTGCCAGCGCCAGCCCGCCGCGCCCTCCGCATCCTGCGCGGGGCGGAAGCCGAGCTCCGCCATCAGTCGGGCGATCGTCGTCGGCTGCAACCCGATCGACGTGGCGAGCGCGGGATCGGGGGCGAAGGGCTTGCGGCCGTCGCGCGCCTCATGCGCCGCGCGCGCGATCCGCTCGACCAGATCGACGCGCACCGCCTGCGTCGCCAGCGCGCGGAAGCCCATCGCGGGAATCGCGCCCGGCGTGCCGCGCGGGACGGCGGTCGCGCCAGCGGGGGGTGGCGGCACCGCCTCGCCGCGCGCCGCGAGCAAGGCGATCCGCCACGGTTGCGCGCGCGGCTTGAGCAGGCGCGGATCGAACAGGTCGAGCGCGCCGATCGTCACGCCCGCCTTGCGCAGCCGCTGGCGGTCGGCGGGAGTGAGCGCGTCGATCGCGGCGCGCAGCGGCAGCCGTTCGGTGAAGCCGCCGCCGACCTCGAGCGCCCCGGCGATGCTGCGCAGCGCGGCCGTCGCCTGCTCGTCGCGCGCCAGCTCCGCGAGCCGGGCGAGCGTCGGCACCGCCCGCGCCAGCGCGTCGCCGGTCCAGCGCCGCACCCGCACCAGCACCTCGCGGCGCAGCGTGAGGTCGAGGCAATCGAGCGCGGGATCGAGCGCCGTCTCGGGCCGCGCGAGCGACCGCCCCGCCGCCAGCAGCGCGACGACATGCCCCTGCCAGCGGATCGCGCCCTCGCGCATCGACAAATCGTCGTCCGGCGCGTCGATCAGCGCGCGGGCGCGGCGCGCGCGTTCGGCCGCCAGCCGTTTCTCGGCGGTGGCGAGCAGCAGCCGCTTGTCCGCCGCGCGCGCGTCCGCCGCGACGAGGAAGCGGAAGCCTTCCAGCCGGCCGATCGGATGGGCGTCGATCGTCACCTCGCCATCCTCACCGATCGTCACCGGCAGCGCCGCCGCGCCGCCGCCGATCTGGCGGACCAGCGCGCTGGTGCGCTTGTCGACGAACCGCTGCGTCAGCCCGGTGTGGAGCGCGTCGGAAAGCCGTTCCTCCACCGCCTGCGCGCGCGCCGCCCAATGCGCGGGATCGGCGAGCCAGTCGCCGCGTTGCGCGATATAGGCCCAGGTGCGGATCGCCGCGAGCCGCCCGGCCAGCGTCTCGACATCGCCGTCGGGCCGGTCGAGCCGCGCCACCTCGTCGGCGAACCATTGGTGGGGGATATAGCCCTCCGCAAGATAGCCGAAGATGCGCGCGACGAAGCGCGCGTGGACGTCTGGCCCAAGCTTCTGGAAATCGGGGATGCCGCAGGCCGCCCACAGCCGCGCGACCTGCCCCGTCGCGCGCGCGGCGATCGCGGGATCGTCGGCGAGGCGGCGCAGCACCGCGAGGTCGATCGCCTCCGGTGCGGCGCGCAACATCGGATCGTCGGGCGGTGCGGAGAGCGACGCGATCAGCGCGTCGAGGCCCGACAGGTCCGGCCGCCCCTCGCGCCAGTAGAGCCAGTCGAGCGGCGGGAAGCGATGCTCCTCGATCGCCAGCACCTCCTCGGGCAGGAACGCCTCCGGTCCTTCCTCGACCAGCGCGCCGAACGTGCCGTCGCGCTGATGCCGCCCGGCGCGGCCGGCGATCTGCGCCATCTCCGCGATCGTCAGCCGCCGGCGCCGGCGGCCATCGAACTTGTGGAGGCCGGCGAAGGCGACATGCGCCACGTCCATGTTGAGGCCCATGCCGATCGCGTCGGTCGCGACGAGATAATCGACCTCGCCCGCCTGGAACATCGCCACCTGCGCGTTGCGGGTGCGCGGGGAGAGCGAACCCATCACCACCGCCGCCCCGCCGCGCAGCCGGCGCAGCATCTCCGCCACGGCATAGACCTCCTCGGCGGAGAAGGCGACGATCGCGGAGCGGCGCGGCAGGCGGCTGATCTTCCTCGCGCCCGCGTAGCTCAGCGTCGAGAAGCGCGGTCGCGCGACGATCTCCGCGCCGGGGACGAGGTGGCGCAGCACCGGGCGCAGCGTGTCGGCGCCGAGGATCATCGTCTCCTCGCGCCCGCGCGCATGGAGCAGCCGGTCGGTGAAGACATGCCCGCGCTCCGGGTCCGCGCCGAGCTGCGCCTCGTCGAGCGCGACGAACGCCACGTCGCGAAGGATTTCGTTGGCGCTCCCGGCCTGCCGGCTTTCGCGCAGCGGCATGCTCTCGGCGGTGCAGAGGAACCAGCGTGCATCCTTCGGCACGATGCGTTCCTCGCCGGTGATCAGCGCGACGCGCTCCGGCCCCTTCATCGCCACCACCCGGTCATAGACCTCGCGCGCCAGCAGCCGCAGCGGGAAGCCGATCATGCCGCTGGAATGCGCCGCCATCCGCTCGACGGCGAGATGGGTCTTGCCGGTATTGGTGGGGCCGAGCACCGCGGTGACGCGGGCATTGTCTGGAACGCGCATGACGGACGTTACATCGGCGGCGCCGCGCGAGGATGCAACCTTTCGGCCGCTTCGCCGCAGGGCGCGAACGCCCCGCCGCATGGGAAGCCACGGGTTCCGCCGGTTAATTTGACTTTAGAACATTGGGCTTACATCCCGGCGACTGGACGCGCCGGGGGGTCGGCGACGAGTGGATTTCGGGGGACGCCTCCTCGCATGTTTTTGCGCGAACAGCCTGGACTGGAGCTTGCCGGCGGCGCCGGTGCCGGCTCGTTCGGGCGCGCGCTCGTCCCGGTAAGATCGCTTTCGCGCTACGAGCAGCTGCGCATCGCGGCGGCGCGGATCGACTGGGTGCCCGATCTCGGCGCCGAGATCGGCTCGCTGACCTGGTGGCGCGGGCTCGCCACCTGCGCCCTGCTGTGCGGCGCCGCGATCCTCACCGCGCCCGGCGT
Organism: Sphingomonas sp. CL5.1; assembly: GCF_013344685.1. Classification (NCBI taxonomy): domain Bacteria; kingdom Pseudomonadati; phylum Pseudomonadota; class Alphaproteobacteria; order Sphingomonadales; family Sphingomonadaceae; genus Sphingomonas; species Sphingomonas sp. CL5.1. The sequence goes on along the minus strand of NZ_CP050137.1, from coordinate 765,477 downwards.
GCGCCCGGTGCCCGGCTTCGTCGCCGCCCCGCTCACCGGCGCGGCTTGGGAGGAGGCGCGGCCGCTGGCGATCGCGCCGCTCGCGCTGGGCGGCGGCACCGGGCGGCGGATGGCGGCGACCGACCTCGTGCGCCCGCTCGCCGAGACGCCGGAGCGCCCGATCATCGAGCTGACCGCGACGTTGGGCGATGGCGACCGGCTGGTTTCCGCGCTGCAACGCGCCGGGGTCGGCCGCCCAGACGCGACGGAGGCGGCCTCGCTGGTCGCGCGGGCGGTGGCGCTGGACGACATCCCCTCCGGCACGATGCTCGACCTCACGCTCGGCCGCCGCGCCGACAAGCGTGTGGCGCGGCCGCTGGAGCGGCTGGCGTTCCGCGCGAAATTCGATCTCAACCTCGCGATCAACCGCGCCGGCGACGGGCTGACGCTCGAACGCCACCCGATCGCGATCGACCACACGCCGCTGCGCGTCACCGGGCGCGTCGGCTCCAGCCTCTATCGCTCGGCGCGCGCGGCCGGCGTGCCGGCGCGGCTGGTGGAGGCCTATATCAAGGCGCTCGCCTCGCGCGTGTCGATCGGGCGCGACGTGCGCGCCGACGACCGTTTCGACATCATCGCCGAGCAGCAGCGCGCCGCCACCGGCGAGGTGCAGGTCGGCCAGCTCCAGTTCGCCGGGCTGGATCAAGGTCATCGCAAGATCCAGCTCGTCCGCTGGGGCGACAATGCGCAATGGTGGGATGCCAGGGGGCAGAGCGAGCGGCGCGGCGCGATGGGCATGCCGGTCGCCGGGCACGTCACCTCCACCTATGGCAACCGGATGCACCCGCTGCTCGGCTTCATGCGGATGCACCGGGGAATGGACATCGGCGCCCCCTATGGCTCGCCGATCCACGCCGCGAGCGACGGTGTCGTCGCGCAGGCCGGACGCGCCGGGGGCTACGGCAATTTCGTCAAGCTCGCGCATCCCGGCGGCGTCGCCACCGGCTATGGCCATATGAGCCGTATCGCGGTGCGCGCCGGCCAGCACGTCTCGCGCGGGCAGGTGATCGGCTATGTCGGCTCGACCGGCCTGTCGACCGGCCCGCACCTGCATTGGGAGGTGTGGAAGAACGGCGTGTCGGTCAATCCGCGCAGCATCTCGCTGTCCAGCGTCGCGGTGCTCTCGGGCAAGGCGCTGCGCGAGTTCAAGGCCAAGGTGGCGAACCTGCTGGCGACCGCGCCCGCGCGCTGAGATCGCCAGGCCCCTTCCCGGAAGGAAGGGGCCGGCGGAAGCTCACTTTCCCTGCACGCGCCACTTCTGGATGGTGCGCTCGATGATCTCCTCCTCGTGGCCCACCTCGGTCCACAGCTCGGAGAACAGCGGGTCGGCGGAGGCCGGGCGGCGCTCCTCCTCCAGCGTGTCGAAGGCGACGCGGATCGGGATCGCCACGCCCTCGCCGCAGATCACGCACTCGCGGTTGCGCAGCGCCGGGATCGAATCGAGGAAGCCGCGCGCACCCTCCGGCATCGCGGCGCGGACGAACGCCTGGTCGCGATCGTTGTTGAGGCGCATCGCGATGATCGTTCCGCATTGCGAGAGCACGCCCTCCGCCAGATCGGACGGCCGCTGCGTGATGAGGCCCAGCGCGACGCCGTATTTGCGGCCTTCCTTGGCGATGCGGCCGAGGATGCGCGAAACGGCGCTCGGCGCATCCTGATCCGACGGGATGTAGCGGTGCGCCTCCTCGCAGACGAGCAGGATCGGGCGCTGCGGCTCGTTGCGCGACCAGATCGCGAAATCGAACACCATGCGGCTCAGCATCGCCACCACCACCGAGGTGATCTCGCTCGGCACGCCGGACACGTCGATGATCGAGATCGGCTTGCCGTCCCCCGGCAGGCGGAACACGCGGGCGATGAAGCTCGCCATCGTGTCGCTCACCAGCATCCCCGAGAACATGAAGCCGTAGCGCGGATCGGCCTTGATCTCCTCGATCTTGGACTTGATGCGCAGATAGGGCGCGGTGCTGGACGCCTTGTCCATCTTGCCCATCTCGGCTTGGAGCTGCGCGCTGAGGTCGCTCAGCAGATACGGCACCGGCGCGTCGACGGTGAGCTTGGGGATGCCCTGGCCGACGCGGCTCTTGGCGCGCGCGGCGAGCAGGCATTTCGCGAGGATGTCCGCATCCACCTGCCGCTCGGCGCCCTCGGAGGTGAGGAACACCTCGCAATGCTCCTCGAAGTTCATCAGCCAGTACGGCATCTGGAGGTTCGACACGTCGTAGAGCGCGCCGTTGCCGCGGAAGGCGGCGGAATATTCGCCGTGCGGGTCGATCATCACGATATGGCCCTGCGGCGCGCGCTCGCAGATGCGGTGCAGGATCAGCGCGGCGGAGGTCGATTTGCCGGTGCCGGTGGAGCCGAGCAGCGCGAAATGCTTGCCCAGCATCGCATCGACGAACAGCGCCCCCCGGATGTCGCGCGTGGGATAGACCGCGCCCACCTCGATATGCGCGCGATCGTCGGCGGCATAGACCTGGCGCAGGTCGATCCGCGTGACCGGGAACACCTCCGCGCCCGGCGACGGATAGCGCGTCACGCCGCGCCGGAAATGATAGAGCTTGCGGGTCAGCTTCTCCTCGCCGCCTTCGCCGAGGAAATCGATCTCCGCGATGATGCGGCCGGCGTCGAGCTTCTCCAGCTTGAGCGAGCGCACGTTGGCGATCAGCCAGTTGGAGCCGACCGGCACCTTGATCTGGCTGCCGACCTGCCCGGCGACGGCCACCAGCGGATCGGGATGGTCGGTCAGCGCCGCCAGCGCCGCCATCTCGAACATCACCTTGCCGGAGGAGCCGCCGATCTCCAGCACCACGCCGATCGGATCGGGCAGGCCGGAGGCGTCGCGCGCCGCTTCGGGGCTGGTGTGCAGAAAGGCGCCCGGCGCCGGCATCTCGGTCATGCGTCAAGTCCCACGGTATCGACAGAACCGGGGCGTTATCGCCGGATTTGGTAAATTAAGGGTGAGGCGGGGAAGGGTGCCTACACCTTCCGCGCGATCGCGCCGGCGCCCCAGCCGAGCAGCACCGACAGCGCCACCGCCGTCAGCCCGTAGAGGAAGGACGAACGCTCGGCGGCGCGCGCGACGAAGCGTTCGAAGCCCGATTTGCGCACGTCGATGTCGCGCACCGCCGCGCCGAGCACCTTGCCGTCGCGGATCAGGAAGGTCTCCGCTGTGAAGCGCCCGACCGGCACGCGCGCCGGGATGTTGACCCGCGCGCGATAGAGCACGCCGTCGGTGATCTCCACGGCGCGCGGCGCTTCATAATAAAGGCCGCCGCGCGCCCGCAGGTCGACCAGCCCGCGCGTGAAGCGGTCCTGCACGTCGGACGGGGCGGAGGAGGTGGGCGAGAGCTGCAAGCTATCCAGCCCCAGCTCGTAGATCGCGCGCGTCCGGTCGTCGACCAGGTCGCGGATCGGCCGCGACGAGGCGATGGCGTAGAAGCTCGGCGCGGAGCTGTAGCGCAGCCGGTCGGCGTTCACCCAGATGCCGGCGACCTTCTCCTTCTCGCGGATCGTGATCGACTGCGCCGGCCCCTTCACCACCACCACCACGTCGATCGGGTGGCGCGCGTCGGCGCGCGGCTCGCCGGGCGGGAGCAGGATCGCGCCGAACAGGAGGAGTTCGGCGCCCGTGAAGCTGTACGCGATCTCGATCTCGCGCTGCGACACGTCTGGCACCAGCACCGGCTTCGCCTCCGCCAGCAGCAGTGGCGCGGCGAGCGCGAGGGCGGCGGCCCGGCGCCTCACGACAATTCCACGGTGTAGATCTCGTCCGGCTGCCAGCCCAGCCCCACGCCGATGCGGATCGCCACCAGCAGCACCATGATCGCCAGCGCGAAGCGGAGATATTCGGGCTTGGCCCGCTCCGCGAAGCGCGCGCCGATCTGCGCCCCGGCGACCGAGCCGAGCAGCAGCAACCCGGCGAGCACGATGTCCACCGCCTTGGTGGTGGTGGCGTGGACCATGGTGGCGACGGCGGTCACGAACAGGATCTGGAACAGCGAGGTGCCGACCACCACCTGCGTCGCCATGCCGAGCAGGTAGATCATCGCCGGCACCAGCACGAAGCCGCCGCCGATGCCGAGCAGGATCGTCAATATCCCCGTCGCCACGCCCAGCAGCAGCGGGGCGAGCGGCGAGATATAGAGGCCGGAGCGATAGAAGCGCATGCGGAACGGCAGGCTGGCGACGAGCGGATGATGCCGCCGCCGCTTCGGCCGCGCGACCGCCCGGCCGTGGACGACGAGGATCGCCTCGATCGATTCCTTCAGCATCAGCCCGCCGATCGCGCCGAGCAGCACGACATAGGTGATCGCGATCGTCGTATCGATCTGGCCCACCGATTGCAGCAGCCGGAACAGCCACGCGCCGAGCAGCGAGCCGATGATCCCGCCCGCGACCAGCACGCCGCCCATCTTCACGTCCACCCCGTCGCGGCGGAAATAGGCGAACACGCCGGAAACGCTCGCCCCGGTCACCTGGCTGGCGGCGCTGGCGGCGGCGACGGTGGGCGGGATGCCATAGACGATCAGCAGCGGCGTGGTGAGGAACCCGCCGCCGACCCCGAACATGCCGGAGAGCAGCCCCACCCCCGCGCCGAGCGCGATGATGACGAGCGCGTTCACCGACAGGTTGGCGATCGGCAGGTAAAGGTCCATGCGCCAGCGGTAAGCGTTTCGCTTGGCGGGCGGAAGATGCGGGGCGCTAGAAATCCGCGCCGATCGACAGCGCCGGCCCCGATCCCGGCCGGGCGTCCCCCGCGACGCGCTGCCGCCATTCCAGTGAGATGCGCAGCGGCATCGCCGCCGGCACCGCGACGCTCGCCGCCGGGCCGATGTCGAGCCGCGCCGCCCCGCGCTGCGCCCCGCCCCATGCGCCGAGGCCGAGCTCGACCCGCGTCGCGCCGATCGCCGCGACCGGGCGCGTCACCCGCGCCGCGCCATCGACGAAGCCCTCGCCGCCGCCCCGCGCGATCGCGCCGGCCTGCCCATAGGCGTCGAGCGAGAAGCCCGCCGCCACCGGCGTCGGCGGCAGGCCGGCGATCACCCCCGCGCTCGGCCCGCCGCGCGTGCCCGCGATGGCGACGCGCTGCTCCGCGAAGAGGTGGACCGGCAGCGCGGTCGGCTGCCAGTCGACGCCGAGCGCGGCCTCGCGCTGCCGCGTCGCGAGCGCGCTGGAGAAGCGCGCGGCGATCGCGATGCGCCGCGAATCGCCCAGCGCATAGGTCAGCCGCGCGCCGGCCTGGCTGCCGCCGAGCTGCGGCGAGAAAGGCGTTGCCGGCCCGGTCCCGCGCGCGATCAGCCAGCCGCTGCCGGCCAGCCGGGGGCGGGCACTCGCGGGCCGGCTCGATGGCGGCAATGGCGCGCCGATCATCTCGCCGGGCGTGATGGCGCCCGGCCATGTGACCGGCTCAGCGGCCGCCGCGATTCGCGCCGGCGCGGCGAGCGCGACCGCCGGTTCGATCTCCGCGTCCGGAACCGGGGACGGCCCGGAGGCGATTGGCGCGGGATGCCGGAAGGTGGCGCGGAAGATCGTCGGCGCCGCCCTGCCCGTGGGCGCCGGCTGGACCGGAACAGCGGCGAACGCGCGCGGCGCGATCGCCATCACCGCCGCTTCCGGTCCGTGCGCCGGCCACAGGATCGCGATCCGCGCGCCGATCCATCCGCCGACGATCACCATCACGAAGCGCAGCGGACGGCTCTGGCCGATCAAGGCATGACCTCGGGAAAGGCGTGGGCGGTCTTGTCCCATTGCGGCGCGCGCCCGGCGAGCAGCCCCATGTAGCGCACCGCCGCGCGCCGCGCCGCCAGCAGGGCGATGAAATTGCCCACCACCATGCGCGGCGGCGCCCAGCATGCCTCGCGCCAGCCATAGCTGCGCGCGGTGAAGGCGGTCCGCCACAGCGCCCGCCACAGCAGCAGCGCGAGGTTGGCGGCGAGGATCGCCTGCAACAGCGCCACCGGCCCCGGCGTCGTCCCGCCGAACAGCGCATGGCCCGCCACCGAAAGCCCCCAGCCGACCAGCGCGGCATAGCCGGCGGCGAGCACGATCACCGCCAGCGTCGCGCGCCGGTCGCGCAGCCGCATCCAATGATCGCCGAGGTCGAGCGCGCGGCCCCAGCCGAGCCGGTCCCAGCCGGCGAGCGCGATGCCGGTCATCCAGCGCGCCTTCTGGCGCACCGCCGCGTTGATCGTCGCGGGGAAATATTCGCGCACGGCGATCACCTCGCCGCCCGGCCGCTCCCGCATCCGCGCGAAATGCGCGGCGTGGCCGGCGGCGGCGAGGCGCAGGCCCAGCTCGTAATCCTCGGTGACGCTCTGCGCGTCGAACGGCGCGCCGTGCCCGGCCTCGATCGCGGCGAGCGCCTCGACGCGGATCGCGCAGCCGACCCCGGCGAACGGCAGCCCCGCCTTCAGCGCGGTGCGCACCACCAGCTCTTTCCCATGTGCTTCCGCGAACTCGCCGCTGTAATGGCCGGCGACCAGCGGCGATTCGCGGCGCGGCAGCGGCAGCACCGGGATCTGCACCGCCGCATGGGCATCGAGCAGCGCTTCGAACAGCCGCAGCTCGGCCGGATGCACCACGTCCTCCGCGTCATGCAGCACGATCGCGTCGGCCGGCTCGCCGGCGCGGGCGAGCGCGTTCCACAGGTTGTTGAGGCAATCGGCCTTGGTCGTCGGGCCGGCGCGCGCGCCGATCACCAGCACCACCCGCGCGTCCCCGGCGGCGACATCGGCCACCGCGTCGATAGTCGCGCGATCGTTGGGATAGCAGCCGACGAAAAGGCGGAACGCGGGATGATCGAGCCGCGCCAGCGTGGTGCGCAGCATCGCGCCGATCACCGCGCTCTCATCCCACGCCGGCACGAAGATCGCGAAGCGGCGCGGCGTGGCGGGCGCGGGCAGCGCGTCCAGCGTCGCGGTGCCCGCGCCGCGACGCCACGCGCGCTGCGCGAGCCACACCACGTCGACCAGCAGGTCGTCGATCCCGCCGATCAGGAATCCCGCCGCCGCGAACAGCGTCATCTCGCGCGTCGCCGCGTCGATCCATTCGAGCAATATTGTCGTTGACCCCAATGCCGCTCCCCCGATTCGGCGCGCGCATTCTGGCACGCCGCGAGAGTTAAACAATTGTTAACTGTGCGTTACGGTCCCCGAATGGGCCATTGCCGCCGCGCAGCGCGCACGCCACATGGCGGCGGTGACCGTCACGCGCTTCGCTCCCTCGCCGACCGGGCGGCTGCATCCCGGCCATGCCTGGTCCGCGATCCTCGCCCATGATTTCGCGCGGGCGCGGGGCGGCCGCTTCCTGCTGCGCATCGAGGACATCGACGGCACGCGCAGCCGCCCGGAGCATGTCGCGACGCTTGTCGAGGACCTGCGCTGGCTCGGGCTGGAATGGGATGGGGAGATCGTCTTCCAATCGCGGCGCCTGCATCTTTATGCCGGGGCGCTGGAGCGGCTGCGCGCGATGGGCCTGCTCTACCCCTGTTTCTGCACCCGCGCCGAGATCGCCGCCGCCAGCCTCTCCGCGCCGCACGGGCCGGAGCCGGTCTATCCCGGCACCTGCCGCGGCGTGGACGCCGCCGCGCGGATGGACGAGCTGCATTGCTGGCGGATCGACATGGCGAAGGCGGCGGCGCTCGCCGGGCCGCTCGCATGGCGCGATCACGGCGGAGCGATCGCCGCCGATCCGCTTGCGGCGGGCGATGTGGTGCTGGCGCGCAAGGACGCGCCGGCCAGCTATCACCTCGCGGTGACGGTGGACGATGCCGCGCAAGGCGTCACCGACGTGGTGCGCGGGCGCGACCTGTTCGCGGCGACGCATATCCACCGGCTGTTGCAGGCGCTGCTCGGGCTGCCGGTGCCGGATTATCATCACCACGACCTGCTGCTCGGGCCGGACGGCGAGCGGCTCGCCAAGCGCCACGGCAGCCCGACGCTCGCGGCGCTACGCGAGGCCGGCGAGGACGGGCCTGCGCTCGCGGACATGCTGCGCGCCGGCCGGCTTCCCATTGCCGGCGCCAGGGGGTAGGGGAGGCGCCATGAAGATCTTCCTCGTCATCCTGCTGGTGGCAGCGATGATCGCCACGGTGGTCGCGCTGGTGCGCGGCATCGTCACCTTCCTCCAGGGCGCGAGCGCCGAGGTGCGCGGCGAGCGCACCAGCGGCCCGACCGAGAGCCAACTCAAGTCGAACCGCATGATGCAGCAGCGCATCCTCTATCAGGCGCTGGCGATCCTGATCTGCGTCGTGCTGCTGTTCGCGATGGGGCGGACGTGATCTGAAACCCGGCGCCGCGAGAATCAACCGATGGTGAAGCTCAACAGGATCTACACCCGCACCGGCGACGCGGGGACGACCGGGCTGGTCGACGGCAGCCGCGTGTCCAAGGCCGACGCGCGGATGCAGGCGATCGGCGACGTGGACGAGGCCAATTCGGCGATCGGCCTCGCGATCGCCGGGCTGGACGACGCCGATTTCCGCGCGGCGTTGTCCCGTATCCAGAACGACCTGTTCGATCTCGGCGCGGACCTCGCGACGCCGGGCGAGGACTTCACGCCGACCGAGATGACGCTGCGCATCGTCCCGGCGCAGGTCGCGCGGCTGGAGGCGGAGATCGACGCGATGAACGCGGGCGTGCCGCCGCTGCGCAGCTTCATCCTGCCGGGTGGCGCGGCGGCGGCGCTGCACCTCGCGCGCGCGGTGTCGCGTCGCGCGGAGCGGTCGGCGGTGGCGATCGGCGGCGGGGTCAACCCGCAGGCGCTGATCTACCTCAACCGCCTGTCGGACTTCCTGTTCGTCGCCTGCCGCAAGGTGAACCTGGACGCGGGCGGCGACGTGCTCTGGGTGCCCGGCGGGGCGCGATAGCCGACTCGTTCACGCGACCCTTCCCCCGCGCCGCGCGACGGGCTATGGCGCGTCGCGGACCTGCCATGAGCACCACCTCACCCCTTCTGCCGCCGGCACACTGGCGGGATTTCCTGGCGCTGACCAAGCCGCGGGTGATGACGCTCGTCGTCTATACCGGGCTGTGCGGGCTGCTCGCCGCGCCGCCGGTCGACGGGCACCGCATCGATCCGGTGCTCGGCTTCACCGCGATCCTGTGCATCGCGCTCGGCGCGGGGGCGGCGGGGGCGCTCAACCAATGGTATGAGGCGGATATCGACGCGGTGATGCGCCGCACCGCCGCGCGGCCCCTGCCCGCCGGGCGGATGGAGCGGCAGGCGGCGCTGCATTTCGGCGTCGGGCTGGGCGCCTTCTCGGTGATCCTGATGGGGCTGGCGCTCAATGTGCTGGCGGCGGCGATCCTCGCCGTCTCGATCCTGTTCTACGTGCTGGTCTATACGGTGTGGCTGAAGCCACGCACGCCGCAGAACATCGTGATCGGCGGCGCGGCCGGCGCCTTCCCGCCGCTGATCGGCTGGGCCGCCGCGACCGGGCAGGTGACGTTGCTGCCGGTGCTGCTGTTCACGCTCGTCTTCCTGTGGACGCCGCCGCATTTCTGGGCGCTCGCGCTGTTCGTGAAGACCGATTACGCCAATGCCGGCATCCCGATGCTGCCGGTGGTGGCGGGCGAGCGCGCGACGCGGCGCCAGATCGGGCTGTACACGATCCCGATGGCGATCGCGGCGGTGCTGCCGTGGCCGCTGGGGCTGTCCGGGCCGGTCTATGGCGTGGTTTCGGTGGTGATGACGGCGTGGTTCGGCTGGCTTGCCTTCCGCGTCGCGCGCCGCACGACGCGGACCGACGACGCGATGAAGCCCGAGAAGGCGCTGTTCAAATTCTCGATCCTCTACCTGTTCGTCGTGTTCGGCGCGCTGGTGATCGACCGGTGGGTGGCATGAAGCACGACGAGGAAGACCTGATCCGCGCGCGGCAGAAGGGCCGCGCGATCGTGATGGCGCTGCTGCTGGGGGCGTTCGTGGTGCTGGTGTTCGCCATCACCATCGTCAAGATCAAGGCGGGGATCGTGGCGAGATGAGGATCGCGCGCACCACCCGGACCGCCCTGTTCGCGGTGCTCGGCATCTGCTTCATGACCGGCCTCGCCTTCGCCAGCGTGCCGCTCTACCGCCTGTTCTGCGCGGCGACCGGCCTGAACGGCACCACCCAGCGCGGGCTGGTCGCGCCGGGCAGCGTGAATCACAGGATCCGCATCGATTTCGACGCCAACACCAGCCCGCGCATGCCGTGGCGCTTCGTGCCCGAGCAGGGCAGCGAGACGGTGGAGGTGGGCGCGCGCGACATGGCCTTCTTCACCGCCACCAATCGCGCCGCCGTGCCGGTCACCGGCACCGCGACCTATAACGTAACCCCTTATCAGGCCGGCAAATATTTCACCAAGATCCAGTGCTTCTGCTTCACCCAGCAGACGCTGAAGCCGGGCGAGACGGCGCGGATGCCGGTGATCTTCTTCGTCGATCCGAAGATCCTCGACGATCCCGATACGAAGGATGTCGAGACGATCACGCTGAGCTACACATTTTACCCGGTGGATTCCGGCAAGCCCGCGAGCTAGAGAACCAGCGACTTAGGAACAGGGAACGCAACGAATGGCCGGCGCCAAGAACCACGATTACCATATCCTGCCACCCGATCCGTGGCCGCTGATCGGATCGTTCTCCGCGCTCGCGATGGCGGCCGGCGGCATCATGTGGATGCACGGTGGCCATGTCGGCAAGCCCAATGGTGGCGGCTTCCTGTTCTTCGCCGGCCTGCTGGCGGTGCTGTTCACCATGTTCTGCTGGTGGCGCAACGTCATCAAGGAAGCGCATCACGGCGATCACACGCCGGTGGTTCAGCTTCATTTCCGCTACGGCATGATCCTGTTCATCGCCTCCGAGGTGATGTTCTTCGTCGGCTGGTTCTGGGCCTATTTCGATTTCGCGCTGTTCCCGGCGGCGATCAGCTTCGTCAACGGGCAGGTCGAGCATGCGGCGGAGGGCGCCACGGCGATCGCCGCGCAATGGCCGCCCAAGGGCCTCGAGGTAATCGACGCCTTCGAATTCCCGCTGCTCAACACGCTGATCCTGCTGACCAGCGGCACCACCGTCACCTGGGCGCACCATGCGCTGATCCACAACCAGCGCGGCGGCGAGAAGGTCGGGCTGTGGGGCCTGCTCGGCGTCGGCAATCGCGACAGCGTGCTGAAGGGCCTGTGGCTGACGATCGTGCTCGGCCTGATCTTCACCTCGATCCAGGCCTATGAGTATATCCACGCGCCGTTCCCGTTCAAAGGGCTGAACTATGGCGCGGCCTTCTTCATGGCGACGGGCTTCCACGGCTTCCACGTCATCATCGGCACGATCTTCCTGACCGTCTGCCTGATCCGCGCCTATCGCGGCGACTTCACGCCGCGCCAGCATTTCGGCTTCGAGGCGGCGGCGTGGTACTGGCATTTCGTCGACGTGGTGTGGCTGTTCCTGTTCGTCGCCATCTACGTCTGGGGCGGCTGGGGCGCGCCGGTCCACGGTGGCTGATCCCGAAGGAATTTCGGACCGGGGGGAAGCTCCCGCTGGCCCCGAAATCCCGGTCGGCAAGGAAACGGGCGCGGTGGGCGACGGCTCGCCGCGCCCGCTCGATTGTGGCCTCAAGGGCTTGTGCCCGCGCTGCGGCGCGAAGACCCTGTTCGTCGGCTGGATCAAGTTCGCCGACCGCTGCCGCCTGTGCGGCCTCGATTACGCCGCGTTCAACGTCGGCGACGGGCCGGCGGCATTCCTCACCCTGATCCTCGGCACGATCGTCGTGGTCGGCGCGGTGGCGCTGGAGCTGTCGGCCAGCCCGCCCTTCTGGGTGCATCTGCTGATCTGGCCGCCGGTGACGCTGGCCGGCGTCGTGCTCAGCCTCAGGGTGGCGAAGGGTTGGCTGATCGCGCTGGAATATCGCAACGCCGCGCGTGAGGGGCGGCTGAAGCAATGAGGCGCTGGCCGCTCGTCCCGACGATCCTCGTCGCGCTGGCGGTGGCGGCGATGATCGCTCTCGGCCTGTGGCAGCTCCTGATCCGCCTGCCGGAGAAGGAGGCGCAGCTTGCCCAGCTCGCCGCCAACCCGGCCCGGCCCGCGATCGCCTTCCCGCGCTTCCCCGACGATGCGCTGCTGTTCCGCCGGGCGAGCGGCTTCTGCCTGTCGGTCGCCTCGATCGATCGCGCCGGGGCGGGCAATGCCGGCTATCGCCTGATCGCCAATTGCCGCACCGGGGCGGAGGGGCCGGGCATGAAGGTGCAGCTCGGCACCACGCGCGATCCCGATGCGCAGGTGCGGTGGAGCGGCGGCAAGGTGTCCGGCTGGATCAGCCACGCGCCGGATGCGCGGCCGCTGATCGCCGGGCTGTTCAACCATGTGCCGCGCGAGCTGCTGCTGGTGGCGGACACGCCCGCGCCCGGCCTTGCCGCGAACACGCGGCCCGACATCTCGATCGTGCGGAACAACCACTTCGCTTATGCGATGCAATGGTTCTTCTTCGCCGCCGTCGCGAGCGTGATCTACGTCCTCGCGGTGCGGCGGAGGATTGCCCGCGACGGCGACGGGCGTTAGGCGCGCCATCCATGCGCTACATCTCCACTCGCGGCGCCGCGCCCGCGCTCGATTTTCGCGACGTCACGCTCGCCGGGCTGGCCTCGGACGGCGGCCTCTATATCCCCGAGCGCTGGCCGGCGCTGACGCGGGACGAGATCGCCGCGCTCGCCGGCCTCAGCTATGTCGATACGGCGGTGGCGGTGATGGCGCCGTTCGTCGGCGACAGCCTGACGCGCGAGGAGCTGAAGGCGCTGTGCGCCGCCGCTTATGGCCGGTTCGACCATGCCGCCGTCACCCCGCTCGTCCAGCTCGATCATGACCAATGGCTGCTCGAACTGTTCCACGGCCCGACGCTGGCGTTCAAGGACGTGGCGTTGCAACTGCTCGGCCTGCTGTTCGAGAAGTTCCTGTCCGGCTCGGACCGGCACCTGACGATCGTCGGCGCGACTTCGGGCGACACCGGCTCGGCGGCGATCGACGCGGTGGCGGGGCGCGCGGGCGTCGATATCTTCATGCTCCACCCCGAAGGGCGGGTCAGCGACGTGCAGCGCCGCCAGATGACCACGGTCGGCGCGCCCAACGTCCACAATATCGCGATCCGCGGCGACTTCGACCAGGCGCAGGCGCTGGTGAAGGCGATGTTCAACGATCCCGCCTTCTCCGGGCGGTTCGACCTGTCGGCTGTCAATTCGATCAACTGGGCGCGGCTGATGGCGCAGGTGGTCTATTATTTCCACGCCGCCGTCCGGCTCGGCGCGCCGCAGCGCGCGGTGGCGTTCAGCGTGCCGACCGGCAATTTCGGCGACGTCTTCGCCGGCTATGTCGCGGCGCGGATGGGGCTGCCGGTGGCGAGGCTGGTGGTCGCGACCAACGTCAACGATATCCTCGCGCGCGCGCTGGCGAGCGGCGATTATTCGTGCCGCGAGGTGGTGCCGACGCCGACGCCGTCGATGGATATCCAGGTCTCGTCCAATTTCGAGCGGCTGCTGTTCGATCTCGGCGGGCGGGACGGCGGCGCGCTGGCCGAGCAGATGCGCGGCTTCGAGGCGACGCGCGCGATGCGGCTCACCAATGCGCAGCGCGAGGGCGCGGCGGCGCTGTTCGCCAGCGAGCGCGTCGATGTGGACGACATGGCGTTGGCGATGCGCTGGGTGAGCGAGCATGCCGGGCAGGTGATCGACCCGCACAGCGCGATCGGCTTCGCGGCGGCGCGGCGACAGGCCGGCGACGTGCCGATGGTCACGCTGGCGACCGCCCATCCGGCCAAGTTCCGCGACGCGGTGGAGCGCGCGACCGGCATCCGCCCGTCGCTCCCGGCGCGCGTCGGCGACCTGTTCGAGCGCGAGGAGCGGTACGTCACGCTCGACGCGACCTTCGACGCGGTGAGCGGCTATATCGCCGGGCGGGCGATCCCGCGCGGGTGAGGGCGTGAAACTCGACACCCTCGTCGGCGAGCCGTGGGCCGATTACGGCCTGATCGATTCGGGGAACGGGCGGAAGCTGGAACGCTACGGCCGCTTCCGCTTCATCCGCCCGGAGCCGCAGGCGCTGTGGGCGCCCGCGCAGGCGGACTGGCGCGCGCACGGCGAGTTCGTCCCCGGCAGCGACGAGGACGGCGGCGGGCAATGGCATTTCGCCGAGCCGGTGCCGCGCGAGGGCTGGCCGCTGGCGTGGCGCGAGGTGCGCTTCACCGCGCAGACCACGCCGTTCCGGCACCTCGGCTTCTTCCCCGACATGGCCCCGGTATGGTCGTGGATGCGCGAGCGGCTGGCGGGGCGCGACGATCCCGAATGCCTCAACCTGTTCGGCTATACCGGTGTCGGCACGCTGGCGCTTTCCGCGATCGGCGCGCGGATGGTGCATGTCGACGCCTCGAAGAAATCGGTCGAGGCGGCGCGCGGCAATGCCGCCTTATCCGGCCTCGCCGACGCGCCGGTGCGCTGGATTGTCGATGACGCGGCGAAGTTCGTGAGCCGCGAGGTGCGGCGCGGGCGGCGCTATGACGGCATATTGCTCGATCCGCCGAAATACGGGCGCGGCCCGACCGGCGAGGTGTGGCGGCTGGAGGAGGACCTGCCCGGCCTGATCGCCGATTGCCGGCGGCTGCTCGACGCCGAATCGCGCTATCTGTTCCTGACGGTCTATGCCGTGCGCATGTCCGCGCTGGCGATCGGCGAGATGCTGCGGCAGGCATTCGCGGACCTGCCGGGAACGGTCGAGGCGGGCGAGCTTGGCGTGCGCGAGGAAGCGCGCGGGCTGGCGCTGCCCACCGCGATCTGGGCGCGCTGGTCGCGGTGATGGCGCTGCCGCTCCGTCCGGTGAGCGGCATCTTCTTTCGCGCGGTGGACCCGCTTCATGCGGCCGGTGCGCTGTCCGGCTCGCGCGGCGACGGCCGTTATTCGCGGCGCGGTCAGCCGACGCTCTATCTCAGCGCCTCGCGCGCGGGCGTGGAGGCCGCGCTGATCGCCCATCGTGCGGCGGACGAGCAAGAGCGGATCGTCCTGCAATTCGCGGTCGCGGCGGATCGCATCGCCGACTTGCGCGACGCCGATACGCTCGCGCGGGTCCGCGAGGAAGCGGGCGATCCCTTCGCCGACTGGCGGGGAATCGCCGCGCCGCCCTCATGGCGCGTGCGCGACTGGATCGAGGCGCGGGGCGCGGACGGGCTGATCGACCCGTCGCGCAAGGCGCCCGGCCTGTGGCATCTCGTGCTGTTCCGCTGGAATATCCCCGGCGCGCCGACCGTGCGCGCTCAATAATCGCAGGCGGAATAGTCGCCCGTGCGGCACGCGGCGACGGCGCGGCGCCACTCCGCCATGTCGTGCTCGTATCGCGCGCGGTTGCGGGCGTAGCGCGCCATCTCGTCGTCGTGCGCGCGCATGGCCGCCGCATAATCGCCGCCACCCGCCAGCACCGTGCGGCGTTGCCCGGTCGCGCGCGCGGCGACGCCGGCCTTGAGGTTGAGCTGGCGGGTCATCTCGCTATCGTGCGCCCGCGCGGCGGCATCGCGCATCGCCGCGTCGCGCGGATCGTCGGCATGGGCGATGGCGGGCAGCATCGTCGCGACGATCGCGATGCCGACGAACGATCCGGTCCCCATATGCGGCTTTCCCTCCAAGGCGCGGACGCTGCGTACCAGTGCGCGGGCGGGTTCCGCAAACCGATTGCGACGAAGCGCGGCCGTCAGGCTCAAAATTGCGTTGATGTGCAGAAATAATCTGGCGGAGACGGTGCGATCGGGATAACCGGGATCAACGGCAATTCCGGAGAGGCTCCTCATGAGATCGCGCGAAATCCATCTTGTCCGTCGGCCCGCCGGCACTCCGGTCGCCGGGGATTTCGCCACGGTGGAGCGCGAGGTCGCGGCGCCGGGCGCGGGCGAGGTGCTGGTCCGCAACCGCTGGATGGCGGTCGATCCGGCGATGCGCGGGCGGATGGACGACGCCAGGAGCTATGTCCCGCCCTTCGCGCTCGACGCGCCGATGGAGGGGCCGGCGATCGGCGAGGTGGTCGCCTCGAACGACCCAGGCTTCGCGCCGGGGGATATAGTCTTTTCCCGCCTCGGCTGGCGCGAGGCGTTCGTCGCGCCGGGCGAGGCGTTGCAGAAGCGCGATTGCGCGGTGCTGCCGCCGCAGGCCTATCTCGGCTTCGCCGGGATGACCGGCCTCACCGCCTATGCCGGCCTGTTCCGTGTCGGGCAGCTCAAGCCGGGCGACGTGGTGTTCGTCTCCGCCGCGTCGGGCGGCGTGGGGTCGCTGGTCTGCCAGATGGCGAAGCTCAAGGGGCATAAGGTGATCGGCTCGGCCGGCGGCGCGGCCAAGGCGGCGTTCCTGCGCGACCGGCTCAAGCTCGACGGCGTGATCGACTATAAGGCCGAGCCGAACCTCACCAAGGCGCTGGCGCGTGAGGCGAAGGCGATCGGCGCGGAGGGGATCGACCTCTATTTCGACAATGTCGGCGGCGATCATCTCCATGCCGCGATCGCGGTGGCGAAGCCGTTCGCGCGGATGGCGATCTGCGGCATGATCTCGCAATATAACGCCGCCGGACAGGTGACGCCGCCGCGCAACCTGACGCTCATCATGGGCAAGCGGCTGCGCCTCGAAGGGTTCATCGCGCTCGACCATTTCGATATCGAGCAGCATTTCCTCGCCGACGTTTCGGCATGGCATCGCGCCGGGCTGCTCGATCCGGTGGAGACGGTGTTCGACGGGATCGACCGGGCGCTCGATGCCTTCAACGCGCTGTTCGACGGCAGCAGCATGGGGCGCACCCTGGTCAGGCTCGGATAGCCGTTCATTGCGTGTCCAGCGATTGTGCGCCAGAGGCGCGAAAAGCGTCAGGAGGATGGGATGAGGATCGTCGTTGCTTCGCTGGGAACCCTTGGCCTGCTGGCCCTTGCCGGCGTGGCGAGCGCCGGGCCGCCCGCCGGGGACGCGGCGCACGGCCGCGCGGTGTTCGCGCGCTGCGCCGCTTGCCATGACGCGACGACCGGCGCCAATCGCGTCGGCCCGTCGCTGAAGGGCGTGGTCGGCCGCCGCGCCGCCAGCGTGCCCGGCTTCGCCTATTCCGCCGCGCTCAAGGGGAAGAACGTGACGTGGACGCCGGCGGCGCTGGACGCCTTCATCAGCTCGCCGACGCGCTATGCGCCAGGGACGCGCATGGCGATCGCCGTCGCCGACCCGAAAGACCGCGCCGACCTGATCGCCTATCTCACGACGTTGCGGTGAAAATTGCGCTATAGTGCAATAATTGGCTTGAGCCGGGTGCCATTGTCTTTTAGCAACCGCGCGAGCGATTAGCAGGGGGTGGAAGCGGCGTGACGGACGGACGGCCCGGACGGGCGCTTGAGGGGATCAAGGTCCTCGATCTGTCGCGCGTGCTCGCCGGGCCGTGGTCGACGCAGATCCTCGCCGATCTCGGCGCCGACGTGCTCAAGGTCGAGCTGCCCGGCAAGGGCGACGACACACGCGGCTGGGGGCCGCCGTTCCTGACGCTGCCGGACGGCGGCGACGATCCGCAGGAAAGCGCCTATTACCTGTGCTGCAACCGCAACAAGCGCTCGGCCGCGATCGACCTCGCCAACCCGGAGGGCGCCGCGCTGATCCGCCGGCTCGCCGCCGAGGCCGATATCCTGGTCGAGAATTTCAAGGTCGGCGGCCTCGTCAAATACGGGCTGGACTATGCCGGCATCAGCGCGATCAACCCGCGGATCGTTTATTGCTCCATCACCGGCTTCGGCCAGAACGGCCCTTATGCCGACCGGCCGGGCTATGACTTCGTCGCGCAGGGGATGGGCGCGTTCATGTCGATCACCGGCGAGGAGCATGGCGGGCCGCTGCGCGCGGGTGTCGCGATGGCCGATCTTTCCACCGGCATGTATGCGACCGTCTCGATCCTGGCCGCGCTGCGCCATGCCGAGCGCACCGGGGAGGGGCAGCAGATCGACGTGTCGCTGCTCGACACGCAGATCGCGATGCTCGCCAACCAGGGGTCGAACTGGCTGGTCGGCGGGGTCAATCCCGGCCGGCTCGGCAACCGCCACCCGACCGTCGTGCCGTACAAGACCTTCGAGGTGGCGGATGGCACGATCATCATCGCGATCGGCAATGACGGGCAGTTCCGTGCCTTCTGTCACGAGATGGGCCGGCCGGAACTGGCCGCGGACCCGCGATTCGTCACCGGCCGTCAGCGGCTGATAAACCGCGAGGAGATCGAGGCGATCGTGCAGGACATCGTCCGCGACCTGCCGGGCGGGCCGCTGATCGAGCGATTGGTCGCGGCCAATGTGCCGGCCGGGCCGGTCAATACGATCAAGGATATCTACGCCGATCCCTTCATCGAGGCGCGCGGCGTGGTGCATCGCTTCGCCCGCGAGGACGGGGTGGAGATTCCGACCGTCGCCTTCCCCGGCAAATTTTCCGCCACGCCGGCCGACTATCGCCATCGCCCGCCGCGAGTCGGCGAGCATAGCCGCGAACTGCTGGGCGACTGGTTGGGCATGTCGGACGCCGAGTTCGCCGGGCTGGAGGAAAAGGGCGCCGTCAGGCAGCGTTGAGCGACGGCCGGCCGAGCAATGCGAGGTCATGCGGCTCGTCGAGATCGGCCGACAGCCCTTCGCGACGCACCACCGCGAAGCGCAGGCCATTCGCCGTCGCCCGCGCGTGATGCAGCGCGAGGCTGTCCGCTCCGAAAGCATAATCGATCAGGGCTGGCCGCCGCAGCAGCAGCGCGTTGGTCCCGATCCCTGCGCGATCGGTCGCGGCGACGACGTCGGCCGTATCGAGCGTCTCCGCCATCGCCGCGAGGTCGGGCGGCGCGAGCAAGGGAAGGTCGGCGCTGAGCGCGAGCAGCGGCAGCGCGGGATCGACCAGCGCGCTCGCCTGCCGCAGCGCGGCGTTCAGCCCGCTGCCGGCCTCGCGGATCGCCTGCACCCCGCCGGCGGTCGCGAGATCGAGCAGCAGCGGGCTGCGGCTGACGACATGGCATTGCGCGGGAAGCACGGCCTGCGTCGCGACGCGCAGGACATGGCGGAACATCCGCTCGATCAGCGCCGCGCGCGCTCTTTCGTCCAGCGCCGGGGCGAGGCGGCTCTTGCCTTCGCCCGGGGGCCGGACGGGGATGACGATCGAGAAGCTCATGCCGGCTTTCGCAATGTCGCTGCCAGCGCGAGCGCGACGCGCGCCAGCCGCCGCTGGCCGATGTCGTCGCGCATCAGCGTGTCGGCCGCGATCAGCCGGATGCCGTCGATCATGGTTCCCGCGCCGGGATCGTCATAGTCGCACAATATCGCATCGACGATGCCGGCATAAGGCTTTGCCAGCGCCGCCGCGCCCGGCACGATCCCCAGTTCGCGCATGATCTTCGCGGCCGGCCCCTTCACCGCCTCGCCGCCGATGAACGGGGAGACGGCGACGCACGGCGCGCGCCGTCGCCGCAGCGCCTCCGCGACGCCGGGCACCGCGAGCAGCGGGCCGATGCTCAGCACCGGATTGGACGGGCAGATCACGATCGCTTCCAGCGCCGGGTCTTCCAGCGCCGCGAGCAGCGCCGGCGCGGGCCGCGCGGCCTCCGCTCCCTCATAGCGGATGGCGCGGAACACCGGCTCGCAGCGGCGGCGGACGAAATAGTCCTGGAACGGCAGCGCGCCCTCGTCCGTCTCGACGATCGAGCGCACCGGATCGTCGCTCACCGGCACGATCGTCTGGACGATGCCGCAGGCGCGGGCGATGTCCTGCGTGATCGCGGTGAGCGTGTCGCCCCGGCGCAGCCGGTCGGTGCGCAGCACATGCTTGGCGAGATCGCGGTCGCCAAGCGCGAACCAGTCCGGCCCGCCGAGCTTGCGCAGCGTATCCATGAACGCCCAGCTCTCGTCCTTCACCCCCCAGCCGCGCTCGCGATCGTTGAGGCCGGCGAGCGTATAGGTCACCGTGTCGATATCGGGGCAGATGGTGAGGCCGAGATGCTCGAAATCGTCGCCGACATTGACCGCGACCAGCAACTCGCCCGGCTGGAGCACGCCCGCGAGGCCGTTGGCGAGCCGCGCCCCGCCGACCCCGCCGGCCAGCGCGACGATCATGGGAACAGGTCCATCCCGCGCGGACGGACGATCGCGCGCGCGCTGCTGCCGTCCGCCGCATAGGAAAGGCCGCGCAGGATCACGATCGGCGTGCCCTCGTCGGCCTGCCCCATCGCCAGCGAGGCGGCGGCGGCGATCTCGTCGGCGAGGCCCAGCTCGCTCGATTCGAGCTTGCGCCCGGTGAGGTCGGGCCGCCCGCGCAGGTCGAGCACCGCCGGCAGCCCGGCGACGCCGATCGCGGTGCCGGTCGTGCCCATCCGCCATGCGCGGCCGAGACTGTCGATCACCAGCACCGCGACGGTGCGGCCGGTCGCCTCACGTAGCGCGTCACGCAGCCGCGCGGCGCTGGCGTCCGGGTCGATCGGCAGCAGCAGCGCCTGCGGTCCTTCGCCGGGCAGCACGTTCGACTGGTCGATCCCGGCATTGGCGAGCACCAGCCCGAGCCGGTGGCGCACGATCAGCAAATTGGGACGCTCGCGCACCACCTCGTCGCTCTCGGAGAGGATCAGTTCCACCAGCCGCGCGTCCTTGCCGGTGCGCGCCGCCATTTCGAGCGCGGCGGGCGAGGGGGCGACGCTGTCGAGCGCGACCTGTCGCCCTTCCGCCTTGGAGACGATCTTCTGCGCGAGGACCACGACGTCGCTGTCCTCCAGCGCCATGCCGCTCGCCTGCGTGGCCTGCATGACCACCCGGCACAGATCGTCACCCGGCCGCACCACGGGCACGCCGGCCAGCGCCGTCACCGAATAGCCGCGCCCGCTCACGCCGCCCGCGGCACGCCGGTGATGCGGATGCCCGAGCCGGGCACCTTGTAGCGGCGGTTGAGCGCGATCAGCACGCTGGTCAGCGCCTCCGCCACCACCGAGTTGCACAAGGGGCCGGCGTTCCACGCGGTGAGGCGGATCTCCCGCGCCAGCGCGACCACTTCCTCTGCCGCCTCGGGATCGTCGGCGCAGACCAGCACGTCGCACTCCACGTCCTCGTCCAGCTTCGTCAGATGGTGCGCGGAGATGTTCTGGAAGGCGGAGACGACACGCACGCCCTCGCCGAGCAGCTTCTGCACCGCCTCCACCGCGCTGCCGCCGTCGGGGAGCTGTACGCGGCTCACCTTCGGCGGGACGAGCGGGACGGTGACGTCGATCAGGATCTTGCCCCGAAGCGCGTCGGCGACTTCCACGACGGTCGATCGCTGCGCCGCGAACGGCACCGCGAGTACGACGATATCGGCGGCGCGCGCGGCGTCGGGGTTGGCCATGCCGCGCACGTCCGCGCCGCCGCCCAGCGTCTCGCGCATCCCGGCGGCGGCTTCCTCCGCACGCTCGGCGGTGCGACTGCCGACGATCACCGGATGGCCGAGATGCGCCCAGCGCAGCGCCAGCCCGCCGCCTTCCTTGCCGGTGCCGCCGAGCACGGCGATGGTCTTCTTCACGTCAGGCATCTTCGGCCGCCCTCTCCTTGCGTTTCCTGGGTGGGGTGAGCACGACCGGCGTGAGCGGCGCGGCGGCGCGCCCCATTGCCCGGATCGCCGGCGCGACTTTCCCGTAAAGCGTGGTGCGCTGGCGCGGCGTGCGGCCGATCGAGCGGATCAGCGCCTCCATCTCCTGCGGCGGCAGCTCCTGCCCGTGCGCCGCGCCGGCCGCGCGGGAGATACTCTCGTCCATCAGCGTGCCGCCGAGATCGTTGGCGCCGCCGTTCAGGCACGCCTTCACCCCTGCGGCGCCTAGCTTGACCCAACTCACCTGGATCGAGGTGAGATGCGGGTGCAGCGCCAGCCGCGCCACCGCGTGCATCAGCCGCACCTCGCGGAAGGTCGGGCCGCGCCGGCTTTCGCCCTTGAGGCCCATCGGCGCCTCCATCGGCACGAACGGCAGCGGCACGAACTCGGTGAATCCGCCGGTGCGCCGTTGCAGATCGCGGGTCGCGATCAGGTGGCGCGCCCAATGCTGCGGGCCATCGACATGGCCGAACATGATCGTGGCGGTGGTGCGCAGCCCGACGCGGTGCGCCGCCTCGATCGTCTCCAGCCATTGCGCGGTGTCGAGCTTGTCGGGGCAGATCACCGTGCGCACCTCGTCGTCGAGAATCTCGGCGGCGGTGCCGGGCAGCGAGCCGAGGCCCGCCGCCTTCAGCCGCGCGAGATAAGCGTCGAGCGGCAGGCCCAGCGACTCCGCGCCGTGCCGCACCTCCAGCGGGGAGAAGGCGTGGATGTGGAGATCGGGCTGCGCCGCCTTCACCGCGCCGAGCAGCCCGAGATACGTCTCGCCGGTATAGGAGGGATGGATGCCGCCCTGCATGCACACCTCGGTGCCGCCGCGCGCCACCGCCTCGTCGGCGCGGCGGGCGACTTCGGCGAGGTCAAGGTCATAGGGCGCGCCGCGCAGGCTCTCCGCCCCGCGCCCCTTGGAGAAGGCGCAGAAGCTGCATTTATAGGCGCAGATGTTGGTATAGTTGATGTTGCGGTTGACGACGAACGTCACCTCGTCGCCGTTGACCGCGCGGCGCAGCGCGTCGGCGCTGCGGCAGATGTGCTCCACGTCCGCGCCGCGCGCCGCGAACAGCGCCTCGATCTCTTCGCCCGCGATCTCCTGCCCGGCGGTTGCGCGGGCGACGATCCGTTCGATGCGCGGCGAGACATTGCCCTTGGCGGGCGCGGGCTGCGGCGGGAGCGGCTGGCCCGGCGACCAGCGATCGGCGCGCGCCATCCCGTGCGCATCGGCTTGCGCGAGCAATGCGCGGCGTGGACCATCCTCCTGCCACGGCGCGGCGAGGAAGGCGGGATAGGCGGGCAGGCGCGCGACCAGCCGGCGGCCGGCGGCCTCGGTCGCGGCGCGCAACTTGTCCACCGCCGGCCACGGCCGCTCGGGATTGACGTGGTCGGGCGTCACCGGGGAGATGCCGCCCCAGTCGTTGATCCCCGCTTCCATGAGGCGCGGGAAGGCGGCGTCGGCAAGGTTCGGCGGTGCCTGGAGCGAGATGCCGCGCGGCAGGATCAGCCGCGCGGCGGCGATCGACCACAATAATTCGTCGAGCGTCGGCTCGTCGGCGTCGGCCATCGGCGTGCGCGGCTTGGCGCGGAAGTTCTGGACGATCACTTCCTGGATATGCCCGTGGCGCGCGTGGAGATCGCGGATCGCGAGCAAGGCCTCGATCCGCTCGGCGCGCGTTTCGCCGATGCCGATCAGGATGCCGCTGGTGAAGGGAATGTCCAGCTCGCCGGCCAGCGCCGTCGCCGTGAGCCGTGCGGCGGGCACCTTGTCGGGCGAGCGGTAATGCGGGCCGCCCTTCGCGCCGAGCCGGTCGGCGATCGTTTCGAGCATCAGCCCCTGCGAGCCGGACACCGTCTTGAGCCGCGCCATCTCTCCGCGCGTCATCACCCCAGCGTTGACGTGCGGGATGAGGCCGGTCTCGGTGAGGACGAGGCGGCACATCGCCTCCAGATAGTCGATCGTGGTGGCATGGCCCATTGCCGCCAGCTCGCGCCGCGCGGCGGCGAAGCGCAGCTCCGGCTTGTCGCCGAGCGTGAACAGCGCCTCGGTGCAGCCCGCCGCCGCGCCCTCGCGCGCCACCGCCAGCACCTCCTCCGGCGTCATATAGGCGCGCTGACCGGCACGGGGGCGCGAGAAGGTGCAATAATGGCAAAGGTCGCGGCAAAGCTGGGTGAGCGGGATGAACACCTTGGGCGACCAGCTCTGCACGATGCCGAACGCCTCGTCGCGAATCGCGGCGGCGCGCGCCAGCAGCGCCTCGGCCGGCAGCGTCGAAAGGGCGTGCGCTTCGTCTGCCGTCATCACCGGAAAAGCCGCTCCCATCAGATTGCCGAACGGGGTTTCTAGTGCCCCGCCATGCCCTTGTCCGCCACATTTTCCGACATTGCGTGGCGGGCTAAAAATTGCATTGCAATGCAGAAACGTCAAGGGCATTATCCAAGCGATTTAATCAGGTGTGACATGGGCGAGGAACGCGAAGCCGCCGGGGTCGACAAGGCCGCGCTGACGGCATGGATGGATGGAGAGGGGCTTTCGGCCGGCCCGATCGAGCGGCTGGAGCTTCTCTCCGGCGGCAGCCAGAACGTGCTGGCGCGATTCGAGCGCGGCGGCCGCGCCTTCGTGCTGCGCCGCCCGCCGCTCCACCTGCGCGCCAACAGCAACGAGACGATGCGGCGCGAGGCGCGCGTGCTGGGCGCGCTGGCCGGCAGCGACGTGCCGCATCCCGCGCTGATCGCCGCCTGCGGCGACGAACATGTGCTGGGCGCGGCTTTCTATCTCATGGAGCCGGTCGACGGGTTCAATCCGGTCAACGGCCTGCCCGAAAGCCACCACGGCGCGGCGGCCCAGCGCCGCATGGGCTTCGCGTTGGTCGAGGGGCTGGCGGCGCTCCACGCGGTCGATCATGTCGCTGCCGGGCTTGGCGATTTCGGCAAGGTGGAGGGCTTCCTCGAGCGGCAGGTCGCGCGCTGGCAGGCGCAGCTCGACAGCTATGGCGAACTGGCCGGCTGGCCGGGGCGCGACGAGCTGGGCGACGTCGCCGGCGTCGCCCGCTGGCTGGAGGCCAACCGCCCCGCCAGCTTCACCGCCGGCATCCTCCACGGCGACTATCATCTCGCCAACGTCATGTACCGCCATGACGCGCCGGAGCTTGCCGCGATCATCGACTGGGAGCTGGCGACGATCGGCGACCCGCTGATCGATCTCGGCTGGATGCTGTCGACCTGGCCGGAGGAAGCGGACGGCGGGATGCTCGACATCGCGCCGTGGAACGGCTTCCCGACCGGCGCGGAGCTGGTCGCGCATTATGCCGCGCGCTCGCGCCGCTCGCTGGCGCGGATGGACTGGTACGCCGTGTTCGCCTGCTACAAGTTCGCGATCCTGCTGGAAGGGACCTATGCGCGCGCCTGCGCCGGCAAGGCGGCGCGCGACGTGGGCGATCGGCTCCATGCGCGCAGCCGCTGGCTGCTGGCGCGCGCCGGGCGCTGGATAAACGAGGGCGCTTTCCGCGTCGAAAGGGAGCAGGCATGACGGGCGAACTCGATTTCAGCGGCAAGCGCGTGCTGGTGGTCGGCGGATCGAGCGGGATCGGCAACGGCATCGCGCAGGCGTTCCGCGCGAAGGGCGCGCGGGTCCATGTCTGGGGTACGCGCGCCGGCCCGGACGATTATGACGCGGCCGAAGGATCGGACCTCGCTGGCCTCGGCTATACGCAGGTCGACGTTGCCGACCCCGCCGCGATCGCCGCCGCGCCCGATCCCTTCCCGGACGGGCTGGACGTGCTGGTCCATTCGCAGGGCATGGTGCTCTACAAGAGGCAGGAGTTCGAGCGCGCCGGCTTCGACAAGGTGATGGCGGTGAACGTCGCCAGCGTGATGCAGATTTCGCAGCGTTTCCACGACGCGCTGGCCGAGGCGAAGGGCAGCGTGATCGTCATCAGCTCGATCGGCGCGTTCAAGGCGACGTTCGGCAACCCCGCTTATGCCGCGTCCAAGGCGGCCGCGGTGCAGCTCGTCCGCACGCTGGCGTTGGCCTGGGCGGGGGCCGGCATCCGGGTCAACGGCATCGCGCCTAGCCTGGTCGATACCAAGATGACCAAGGTGACGATGGACAATGCGGAGCGCCGCGCCGGCGCGCTCTCCCGCATCCCGCTCGGCCGTTTCGGCACGGTGGAGGACATGGCCAATGTCGCGCTGTTCCTCGCCTCGCCGCTGGCCGGCTTCATGTGCGGCCAGACGCTCGTCGTCGATGGCGGCGTCACGCTTTAGGATTGCGAGAGGACAGGCGATGGACTTCCAATATAGCCCCAAGGTGCAGGCCCTGCGCGAGCGGGTCGATGCCTTCATGCGGGACAACGTCTATCCGATCGAGGCGGAGCGCGACCATTTCCTCCACGATCCCGCGACCCTGTGGCAGCCGTGGCCGGGAACGGAGGCGCTGAAGGCGAAGGCGAAGGCGGAAGGGCTGTGGAACCTGTTCCTGCCGCACGAATATGGCGAGTTCTCGCCCGGCCTCACCAACCTCGAATACGCCCCGCTGGCCGAGCTGATGGGGCGCGTGCTGGGCGCGTCGGAATATTTCAACTGCGCCGCGCCCGACACCGGCAACATGGAGATACTCGCCAAATACGGCACGCCCGAGCAGCGGGAGAAATGGCTCAAGCCGCTGCTCGCCGGCGAGATCCGCTCCGCTTATGTGATGACCGAGCCGGACGTCGCCTCGTCCGACGCGACCAATATCGAGGCGACGATCGTTCCCGACGGCGACGATTACGTCGTCAACGGCCGCAAATGGTGGATTTCCAGCGCGATGGACCCACGCTGCAAGGTCTATATCCTGCTCGGCAAGACGCCCAATGCCGACAAGCCGCGCCACCAGCAGCATTCGCAGATCATCATCCCGGCCGACACGCCCGGCATCGAGGTGATCCGCCCGCTGCACGTGCTGGAAGCGCTGCATTCGCCGGGCGGCCATTGCGAGATCCAGTTCACGAACGTCCGCGTGCCGAAGGAGAACCTGCTGCTCGGCGAGGGGCGCGGGTTCGAGATCGCGCAGGGCCGGCTCGGGCCGGGGCGCATCCACCATTGCATGCGCCTGATCGGCATGGCGCAGCGCGCGCTGGAGCTGATGTGCAGGCGCGCCGACGAGCGCGTCGCGTTCGGGCGCAAGCTCGCCGACCAGTCCTCCGTGCGGCAGGATATCGCGCTGTCGTTCTGCGAGATCGAGCAGGCGCGGCTGCTGACGCTGAAGGCGGCCGATGCGATGGACCGGGTCGGCAACAAGGCGGCGAAGGATCTGATCGCCGCGATCAAGATTGTCGCCCCGCGCATGGCGCAGACGGTCGCCGACCGGGCGATGCAGGTCCACGGCGCGATCGGCTTCAGCCGCGATTACCCGCTCGCCACGATCTTCGGCACCGCGCGCTACCTGCGCATGGCCGACGGGCCGGACGAGGTGCACATGTCGCAGCTCGGCAAGCTCAAGGTCGCCGAATATGCAGGAGCGCGCTGATGTCGCAGACGTTGCTCTCCGTCGCCCCGGATCAGCGCGACGCGCTCGCGCTGGTCGACGAGCGGGTGGAATATAGCTGGCACCGGCTCGACCCGATCCTCAACCGCGCCGCCAACGCGCTGTCGCGCGCGGTCGACGCCACGCGCCGCGCGGCGGTGTTCGCGCCCAACAGCGCGGAGACGGTGATCGCCTATGTCGCGGGGCTGGAGGCGGGCGTCTCGACCGTGCCGGTGAGCTATCACCTCACCGCCGGCGAGCTTGAATATATCCTGCGCGATTCGGGCGCCTCGGTGCTGTTCGTCGGGCCGGAGACGGCGGCGACCGGCCTCGAGGCGGCCCGCGCGGTGGGCCTCGACACGGTGATCGGCTGGCGTTGCGAACCACGCGACGGGCTGACCGCATGGGAGGACTGGCTCGCCGCCGCTTCCGATGCGGAGCCGGATGCGTCGGTGAAGCCGCTGCCGCACCTCCATTACACCTCCGGCACCACCGGCACGCCCAAGGCGACGCAGACGCCGCCGCAATATTTCCCCGAGGCGGCGACGGTGGCCGGGTTCGCCGCGATCGTCCGCCCGCGCCGCACGCCCTCGCCGGGGATCGCGGTGGGGCCGCTCTACCACACCGGGCCGCTCGGCATGGCGCGCAACGTCTTCGCCGGATCGGCGCTGGTGGTGATGGGCCATTTCGACGCGGAACGGGCGCTGGCGCTGATCGAGCGGCACAAGGTCGCCGGATCGGTGATGGTGCCGACGCATTTCCAGCGCCTGCTCGCGCTGCCCGACGCGGTGAAGGCGAAGTACGATGTCTCCTCGATGCAGCGGCTCGCGCATACCGGCGCGGCCTGCCCGCGCGACGTGAAGAAGGCGATGATCGACTGGTTCGGGCCGGTGCTGGTCGAGGCCTATGGCGGCACCGAGGCCGGATCGACCACCTTCATCACCTCGCCCGAATGGCTGGAGCGGCCCGGCTCGGTCGGCAGGGCGCTGCCGCCCTATGCCACCGTCATCCTCGGCGAGGACGGGAAGGAACTTGGCCCCAATCAGGAGGGGCAGGTCTATTTCCGCGACAGCACCGGGCGGGGGATCGTCTATGAGGGCGATCCGGAAAAGACCGCCGCCGCACATATCGCGCCGGGCGTCTTCACCCTGGGCGAGGTCGGCTATGTCGATGAGGCGGGCTATCTCTTCATCACCGATCGCGTCTCCGACATGATCGTCTCGGGCGGGGTGAACATCTATCCGGCCGAGGCGGAACAGGTGCTGATCCGTCACCCGGAGGTGGCGGACGTCGCCGTGCTCGCCGCGCCGAACAGCGAGATGGGCGAAGAGGTGAAGGCGCTGGTCATCGCGCGCGATCCGGCCAGCCCGCCGGACGCGGCGGAGCTGGACCGTTTCTGCCGCGAGGCGCTCGCCGGGTTCAAATGCCCGCGCAGCTACGATTTCGTCGACGACATCGGCCGCAACGCGATGGGCAAGATCAACAAGAAGCAGCTCCGCCAGCGCTACTGGCCGGGCGACCGGACGATCGGCGGCTGAGGAGGCGGGTGATGCGGCGTCTTGCACTGGCTTCGGCCCTCGCGCTCGCGCTGGCCGGATGCGGCCACGGCCCGAAGGGGCCGAATGGCGACGACTGGCCGGATTACGACGGGCCGGGCACGACGCATTACAGCCCGCTCGACGAGATCAACGCCGGCAATGTCGGGCGGCTCGGCCTCGCGTGGCATTATGATATCGACATTGGCGGATCGAGCCTCACCGCGCCGGTCGCGGTCGATGGCGTGCTGTATTTCGCCGCCGGGGCGAGCTTCGTCCACGCGCTTGACGCGGCGACGGGCAAGCTTCTGTGGACCTATGATTCCCACGCCCGCGAGCAGGCGGGGGACAAGTTGCGCGGCGCATGGGGCAGCCGGGGCATCGCTTACGCCAATGGCCGCATCTTCACCGGCACGATGGACGGCCGGCTGATCGCGCTCGACGCAAAGACCGGCAAGCTCGACTGGGAGGTGCAGACCACCGAGGGGCCGAACGACGGGCGCTACATCTCCGGCGCGCCGTGGGTCTACAAGGACAAGGTGGTCGTCGGCCACGGCGGCGCGGATTACGCGCCGGTGCGCGGCTATGTCACCGCCTACGAACAGGCGAGCGGCAAGCAGGCGTGGCGCTTCTACACCGTGCCGGGCGACCCGAAGCAGGACTTCGAGAACAAGGCCATGGCGATGGCCGCGAAGACCTGGACCGGCGAATGGTGGAAATATGGCGGCGGGGCCACGGTGTGGAACGCCATGGCCTATGACCCCGAATTGAACCGGCTCTATATCGGCACCGGCAACGGCACGCCGTGGAACCGGAAGATCCGCTCGCCGGGCGGCGGCGACAATCTGTTCGTCTGCTCGATCGTCGCGCTGGACGCCGACACCGGCGACTATATCTGGCACTACCAGACCAATCCCGGCGAGACCTGGGACTTCAATTCCGACATGGATATCGAGCTGGCCGACCTGAAGATCGGCGGCGAGACGCGTCCGGTGATCCTCCACGCGCCGAAGAACGGCTTCTTCTACGTGATCGACCGGCGCGACGGGAAGCTGATCTCGGCGAAGAACTACGTGCCGGTGAACTGGGCGAAGGGCATCGATCCCAAGACCGGCCGCCCGATCGAGAATCCCGCCGCGCGCTTCCCCGGCGGAAAGGCGGCGATCGTCTATCCCTCGCCGTTCGGGGCGCACAATATCGAGGCGATGAGCTTCAACCCGGCGACCGGGCTCGCCTATATCCCGGCGATGGATCAGGGGCGGGTCTATGTCGATCCGCCGGGCAGGCTCGCCGACTGGAAGTTCCTTTCCGGCCAGCGGATCAGCAACGGCATTGGCGTGGCCCCGCCCGATCTCAAGCCGCGCACGCCGACCTCGTTCCTGCTCGCGTGGGACCCGGTTAAGCAGCGCGAGGCGTGGCGCATCCCGTTGCAGGGCGTGCGCGGCGGCGGCGGCACCGCGACCACCGCCGGCAACCTGCTGATCGAGGGGCGCGGCAGCGGGCAGTTCACCATCCTCGCGGCCGACACCGGGCGGCAGCTCTGGTCGTTCGACGCGCAGACCGCGGTGATGGCGCAGCCGATCACCTATCGCGCGCGCGGCAAGCAATATATCGCCGTCATCGCCGGATCGCGCTTCCCCACCGCGCAGGGCTACGGCCCGGAATGGGACTATCGCGAGCGTGGCTGGCGCGTGCTCGCCTTCGCGCTGGACGGCAAGGACAGATTGCCCGCGCCGCCGCCGGTGGACCGTTCCTTCCCCGACGACCACGCCTTCCCGTTTGACGCCGCGCTGGCGAAGGAGGGGGCGGAGCCTTATGCCGAGCGTTGCGCGACCTGCCATGGCGCGAATGCGCTGTCCGGCGGCGCGGCACCGGACCTGCGCCGCTCGCCGGTGCCGCTCGACTTCGCGGGCTTCGAGCAGGTGGTGCGCGGCGGAATCCTGGTGTCGCGCGGGATGCCGAAGTTCGGCGAGCTTTCCGACCGCGAGTTGCGCGCGATCATGAACTATCTCCGCCAGCGCGCGCGGGAGACGCAGGCCGCGCCGGTGCACAAGCCCCCGGCCGACGACCGGGGGCAGTGAGCGGCGACGTCGCTACGACGCATCGAACTGCGTGAGCATCCGATACCATTCGTCGTCATGGTTGCGCTCGGTATGCGTGCCCGCCGGCCACGCGGCGAACGGCGTGTTCGCGGGGATCGGATCGGCGGTATAGTCGGACAGGCCGCGCCGGCGGATGATCTTCCACACGCCGCCGCGCCGTTCGAGGAAATCGAGGTAGCGCCCCTCGAAGAAGGCGTCCTCCTCGCCCGTCCCGTCCTTGGTCTCGCGGCGGTGGTGCGCGAAATAATAGCATTCGCTGAACGCGCGGTCGCCCTTCACCTGGATCGAGACGTTCGAGATGTGGTGCGCGCAATATTTGAGCTTCGTCAGGATCTTCATCGCGAAGCCGACGAAATCCTGCGAACGCCCGTCGAAGCCGCCGTGCTTGTGGGTGGATTCCGGCCAGAAGCAGTCGCGGATCATCGCTTCGTCGGCATGATCGTTGCCGCGCGCATATTGCATCAGCACCTCCTCGATCTGCGCCCGCGACAGCAGCATGTCGAGCTGCGCGGCGGAGCTGGGGGCCGCCTTCCCCGGCGCGGCGCGCGCGGCGCCGCTTGCCGCCGCGAAACCCCCCGCCGCCATGGTGCCGGCCAGCGCCGTCCTGCGATCGATTCGGCTCATCCCCTATGTCCTTTCCGCACGGCGGCGGTTGTGTCCGACCCGCCCCGAAACCGCGCGTCCGCATAGCATGGGGCCGTGTTGACTTCACGCGAAAATTGCACCATCGTGCATTTATGCGGAGCGCGAACACGCGCCCGGCAATCATAGTTCGGGAAGGTGCAGATGGGCAGTTTTCTTGGGCGCGCCACGCTTCTGGCGGGCGCCGCCGCGTTGCTGGCGGCCGTGGCGGCACAGAGCGGGGCGGCCCCTGGCGGCGGCCCGGTCGAGGGGCGCGACTGGTTCAGCTTCGGCGGCGACGACAGCGAGCAGCATTACAGCCCATTGACCCAGATCACCGATGCCAACGTCGGCCGGCTCGGCCTCGCCTGGTATTACGACATCGACACGTTCGACGC
This sequence comes from Sphingomonas sp. CL5.1, assembly GCF_013344685.1. Lineage (NCBI taxonomy): Bacteria > Pseudomonadati > Pseudomonadota > Alphaproteobacteria > Sphingomonadales > Sphingomonadaceae > Sphingomonas > Sphingomonas sp. CL5.1. The sequence continues at coordinate 733,696 of NZ_CP050137.1, read as the reverse complement.
CTATACCGCGCCGCTGGCGGTGAACGGCGTGCTCTATTTCGCCGCCGGCAACAGCGTGATCCATGCGCTCGACGCGAAGACCGGCAAGCTGCTATGGCAATATGATCCGAAGGTGGCGGAATCGCCGGGCGCGCAGACCCGGATGCGCGCCGGCTGGGGCATTCGCGGCATCGCCTATCGTGATGGCAAGGTGTTCACCGGGACGCGCGACGGCCGTTTGATCGCGGTCGATGCGAGGGACGGCAAGCTGCTGTGGAGCGTCGAGACGCTCGACGAGGCGCCCGGCGGCTATATCACCGGCCCGCCCTTCGTCGCCGGCGACAAGGTGGTGATCGGCTTCGGCGGCGCGGATTACTCGCCGGTGCGCGGCTATGTCACCGCCTACGATCTCAATACCGGCAAGAAGGCGTGGCGCTGGTATGTCGTCCCCGGCAACCCGGCGGTCGATCATGACGAGACGACGCAGAAGGCGGCCTCCACCTGGACCGGCGAATGGTGGAAGTTCGGCGGCGGCGGCGCGGTCTATCAGGCGATGGCCTATGACGCGAAATACGACCGCATCTATATCGGCACCGGCAACGGCTTCCCGTGGAACGAGAAGATCCGCTCGCCCGGCGGCGGCGACAATCTCTATCTCGCCTCGGTCGTCGCGCTCGATGCGAAGACCGGGAAGCACGCCTGGCATTACCAGACCAACCCCGGCGACACGTGGGACTTCAACAACGCGATGGACATCGAGCTGACCGATCTGGTCGTCGATGGCCGCAAGCGCCCGGTGATCCTCCACGCGCCGAAGAACGGCTTCTATTATGTGATCGATCGCGAGACCGGGAAGCTGCTCTCCGCCGAGAAGTTCGCGCATGTCAACTGGGCCGACAGGATCGACATGGCGACCGGCCGCCCGGTCGAGAATCCCGAGGCGCGCTATCCGAACGGCAAGCCGTTCGTCCTCTATCCCTTCCCGAACGGCGCGCATGGCGTGCAGGCGATGGCGCACGATCCGAAAACCGGCCTCACCTATATCCCGGTGATGGAGGGCGGGCGCGTCCATATCGATCCCGATCTCAAGACGTGGAAGGTCCACAACGGGATGTTCGTCAACACCGGGCTGGGCGCGCCACCGCCGGACATTACGGTGCCGCCGTCCAGGAGCTTCCTCGTTGCGTGGGACGCGGCGAAGCAGCGCAAGGCATGGTCGATCCCGCAGCCGGGCACGTTCAACGGCGGGGTGCTGGCGACCGGCGGCAATGTGATCTTCCAGGGCGTCAACACCGGCGACCTCATCGCCTATCGCGCCAGCGACGGGACGAAGCTGTGGAGCTTCTTCGCGCAGAACGGCATCCTTTCCGCGCCGATCAGCTATCTGGTGGACGGCGTGCAATATGTCACCGTGCTCGCCAGCTTCCGCTCCAGCTTCGCCAACAAGCCCAACTGGGATTACCGCCAGCAGCATCGCCGCGTGCTGACCTTCCGCATCGGTGGCACCGCCAGCCTGCCGAAGTTCGAGCCGGTGACGGAGGAGATCGCCGACGATCCCGCCTTCGTGGTCGATCCGAAGAAGGCGGCGATCGGCGCGGCGATCTACAACACGAGCTGCGTGATCTGCCACGGCGGCGGGATGATCGCCGGCGGCGCCGCGCCGGACCTGCGCAAGTCGGCGGTGCCGCTCGACAAGGACGCCTTCTACAGCATCGTCCATGAGGGCGCACTGATGGATCGCGGGATGGGCCGCTTCGCCAACCTGAGCGACGAGGAGCTGGAGGGATTGCGCCACTATATCCGCCAGCGCGCGCGCGAAACCGCGCCGAAGAAATAACATGGCGGAGGAACGGACCGACGACCTGCTGGTCGAGCGTGGCGATGACGGGGTGATCCTCGTCACGCTCAATCGGCCGCGCGCGAAGAACACCGTCTCGTTCGCGATGTGGGAGGCCTTCGCCGGCCTGTTGACGGAGATCGAGGCGGGCACGCCGCCGCGCGCGCTGGTGATCTGCGGCGCGGAAGGCTGGTTCAGCAACGGCGGCGACATGAAGAACCCGCCGGCGCGCGGCGAGGGGGCGATGAACCTCGCTGCCCGGCTGGAGCTTGGCCAGCGGGCGATCCGCCGGCTCTCCGCGCTGCCGGTGCCGACGATCGCGGCGGTGGAGGGCGGCGCATGGGGCGTCGCCTGGGGCATCGCGCTCGCCTGCGACGTGCTGATCGCCGGGGCCTCGGCCTCGTTCGGCGCGCCGTTCGTGCGCTACGGGCTGGTGCCGGACGGCGGCGTCTCCTGGTATCTGACGCGCGCGGCGGGACGGCGGATCGCGTCCGAGATCGTCTATTCGGGACGGGCCGTGCCGGTCGAGGAAGCCACGCGGCTCGGCCTCGTCAGCCGCATCGTGCCGGACGGTGCGGTGGTGGCGGAGGCGCTGGCCTTCGCGCGCGGCGTCGGCGACGGCAACCGCCATGCGACCGAGCTGAGCAAGCGGCTGATCCACGCCTCCGAAACCGCCAGCCTGGAGAATGCGCACGCGCTGGAGCTGGCCTATTGCCACCAGCTCCAGTCCGGCGAGGAGGCGATCCGCGCCCGCGAGGGCTTTGCCGCTCGATCGGCCGCGAGGAAGGGCTGACCCCATGCGCTACGACCTGCGCGAGCTGCCGCTGGCGGCGCGCTACAAGATACTCAACTCCACCGTCACGCCGCGGCCGATCGCCTGGGTGACGACCATGTCGAAGGGCGGCGTGGTCAATGCCGCGCCGTACAGCTTCTTCAACGTCTGCGGGGTGGAGCCGCCGCTGGTCGTGCTCGGCCTGCTCAAGGACCTGCGCACCCGCCAGCTCAAGGACACCGCGACCAACATCATCGATACGGGGGAGTTCGTCGTGAACCTCGTCTGCGAGGGCGATGCGGAAAAGATGAACCTCTCCAGCGTCGACGCTCCGCGCGAGGTGAGCGAGATCGACTATGCCGGGATCGAGACAATGCCGTCGGAGGCGGTGCGGCCGCCGCGCGTCGCGACCAGCCCGGTCAGCTTCGAATGCCGCAAGGTCGCCGCGCTGGACATCGGCACACACCAGACAGTGATGATCGGCGAGATCCTCGTCGCGCATATCGCCGATGCGTTCATCAGCGATCCCGGGAAGCTCTATCTCGACACCCCCGCGATGGGGCTGATCGGGCGGACCCACGGCGCGGGCTGGTATGTCCGCACCACCGACCAGTTCAAGCTCGACCGGCCGGTGTTCGACCCGGCCCGCGTGAAGAAGGACGACGAGGCATGACCGGCCTGCGCTATCCCCCCGCGCGGATCGCGTGGCTGACCGTGGCGATCCTGTTCGTCCTCTATATCCGCTCGCTGGCGGATCGCTATCTGATGGCGCTGATGGTCGAGCCGATCAAGGCGGACCTCGGCCTGTCGGACCTTCAGGTCAGCCTGTTGCAGGGGCCGGCCTTCGCCGTGCTCTACAGCATCTGCGCGATCCCCGTCGGGCTGCTGCTCGATCGCTCCAGCCGGCGCTGGGTGCTGTTCGGCTGCGTCGTGCTGTGGAGCTCGGGCGCGGCCTTTTGCGGGCTGGCCGGCACGTTCGCCGCGCTGGCGCTGGGCCGCTCGCTGGTCGGCGCGGGCGAGGCGGGCTACACCACCGGCGCCTATTCGATCATCGGCGACAGCTTCCCGCCGGAGCGGCTGTCGCTCGCCATGTCGATCTTCGTGATGGGCGGGGTGATGGGCGCGGGCATCGTCTTCCTGCTCGGCGGCCCGCTGGTCGGCGCGGTGCTGAAGGGTGCGACCGCCGGCTGGCCGCTGATCGGCCATTTCGCCCCGTGGCAGCAGGCGTTCCTGATCACCGGCATCCCCGGCGTCGCCACCGCGCTGCTGATCCTGCTGTTCCCGGAACCGCCGCGCCAGCGCGCGGCCGGCGTGCCGGCGGGCGGCGGCTATGGCGAGGCGCTGCGCTTCATCCTCGCCAACCGCCGCGCCTTCGCCGCGATCATCCTGGGGATCGGCCTCGTCTATACGGTGACGATCGCGCTGCAATTGTGGACGCCGACCTATCTCATCCGCGTCCACGGCTGGACGCCGACGCAGATCGGCCTGACGATGGGCATCGCGCAGATCGTCCCGGCGGCGAGCCTGCCGCTGCACGGCTGGGCGGTGGACCGCATGTTCTCGCGCGGCCGGCGCGACGCGCATATCCTGTGGTGCCTGATGACCCTGCTGGTCGCGGCGCCGCTGGCGATCTGCGCCTTCCTCGTCGGCAATCCGGTGCTGACCGTCGCGCTGTTCGGCGGATATATGCTATTCATCCTCTCCACCGCCTCCATGGGCCCCGCCGCGACGCAGGTGGTGACGCCCCCCGAGCTGCGCGGTCGCGTCTCCGCCATCTTCGTGCTGGTCACGGGGCTGATCGGCATGGCGCTGGGCACGTTTCTCGTCGGCTTCTTCACCGACAAGGTGCTGGGCGATCCGCTGAAGATCGGCACCTCGCTGATCCTGCTGGTAGCGATCGTGCTTTCCATCTCCGCCATTCTCTTCGCGCAGGGCCGCGCGCAACTGCGCCGCCTCGCCGCCGTCAGGGACTGATCCGATGAATGACTTTTCCGCCGCACTACCCCCGCAATTCGATGCCGGCCGCAACCTGCTGCTGATCGACGGCAAGAAGGTCGAGCCGTCGGGCGGCCAGTGGTTCGACGCGATCGATCCGTGCACCGGCAAGGCGATCGCACAGATCGCGGAGGGCGACGCGCGGGATATCGACCGCGCCGTCGCCAGCGCGCGCGCCGCATTCGAGGGGCCGTGGAGCAGGTTCAAGGCCGCCGACCGCCAGCTTGTCCTGCTCAGGCTCGCCGACCTGATCGAGCGCGAGTTCGACGATCTCGCGCTGGCCGACACGCTGGAGATGGGGCGGCCGATCACCCCGTCGAAGGCGATCCGCTCGATCATCGTCCGCGCGCTGCGCCACTTCGCCGGCCTCGCCACGGCGATCCACGGCTATACGCTGGAGAATTCCGCACCGGTCGAGCTGATGAGCATGACGCTCAAGGAGCCGGTCGGGGTGGTCGGCGTCATCATCCCGTGGAACGGGCCGATCTTCTCCGCGGTGTGGAAATGCGCGCCGGCGCTGGCGGCGGGCTGCACGATCGTGCTCAAGCCCTCGGAACGCGGCTCGCTGACCCCGTTGCGCTTCGCCGAACTGTGCCTGGAGGCGGGGATTCCGCCGGGCGTGGTCAATGTCATGACTGGCCACGGCGGCGCGGGCGCGGCGCTCTCCGCGCATCCCGACGTCGACAAGATCAGCTTCACCGGCTCGTGCGGCACGGGGCAGAAGATCATCGCCGCCAGCGCCGCCACGGTGAAGAAGGTGACGATGGAGCTGGGCGGCAAATCGCCCAACATCATCTTCGCCGACGCCAATCTCGATCTCGCCGTGCCGATGGCGGCTAGCGCGATCTTCAACAACAGCGGGCAGGTGTGCAGCGCCGGATCGCGCATCTTCGTCGAGCGCGCGATCCACGACGAATTCGTCGCGCGGCTTGCCGAGGTCGGGCGGCACTATGTCATCGGCCATTCGCTCGATCCGGCGACGCAGGTCGGCCCGATCGTGTCGGACGTGCAGTTCGAGCGGGTGTGCGGCTATCTCGATCTCGCGCCGCGCGAGGGGGCGAGCATCCTGCTCGGCGGATCGGCGCTGGACGAGGGCGATCTCGCCCGCGGCTTCTATGTCGCGCCGACCGTGCTGGGCAACGTCCACGATGACATGCGCGTCGCGCGCGAGGAGATTTTCGGGCCGGTCGGCTGCGTCATGCCGTTCGATACGATGGAGGAGGTCATCGCCCGCGCCAACGCCACGCAGTTCGGGTTGGCCGGCGCGGTGTGGACCCGCGACATCTCGCGCGCGATGACGGTGGCGCGGCGGGTGCGCGCGGGCACGATCTGGATCAACCATTATCACACGATGGACCCCGGCGTGCCGTTCGGCGGCTACAAGATGAGCGGCAGCGGTCGCGAGGGCGGCTTCGACCATGTCGAAAGCTATCTCGAGACCAAGGGGGTGTGGGTCAGGACCGACGCCTGATCGGAGCGCGCCCCTTCAGCCCTTCTTCTTCCTCATCCCGGCGAAATGCTCCTTCATCAACGGATGCTGGTCGAGCGTGTTCAGCGCGTCGACGATCTCCTTGCGCGCCGCCCCGCGCGTCGCGCCCGCCATCACCGTCAGGAAGCCGCGCACCACCTCCACCACCATGTTCTCGTCGGGAATCTCGCCCTCCGTCCAGGCGTGGGCGGTGGCGTAGCGATAGCGCACCAGCATCGAGGTGAGATCGTCGGGATCGACCCATGGCTGGAGCTGCCGCTTCGCCGCCAGCCGGCGTATCCACGGCTCGTGCGAATGGGCGGCGATGTCGTGGATCGCCTGGCGGATCTCCGGGTCCACCTCGGCGAGATGATAGATGTTCATCAGCGCGCGGGTGTAGTTGCGGATTTCCAGGTTGCGGCGCGCGACGATGACGAGGCGCTCGAGCATCCAGTCGAGCGTGGCGTCCTCTTTGGAATAATGGATCTTGCGCTCGTAAGCCTCCATATATTTGCTGATCGCGGAGGCGACGAGATGCTCCTTGCTCTGGAACGCGTTGTAGAGCGTGCGCTTGGCGACGTTCGCGCGCTTCGCCACGTCGTCCATGCTGAGATTGGTCAGCCCGACCTCGCCGATCATCCGGCGCGTCTCGTCGAGGATGCGGTGGCGGCGGGCGACGATCGAGGGGCTGGAATAGCCGGCGGATCGCGCATTGCCCGCGCTGGCCGCGGCGGCTTCCTGTCCGGTTCCCGCGATGTCGTCCTGATCCAGCATCGGCCTTAAGTGTCATGGTTCAGGGACAAGGCCAACCGGAATCTGCACCATCGTGATAGATCAGAATCCGGATAGCCGCGCATAGCGGTCGCGATGGAAGGCGGCGTTGCCCCATGTCATGTCCGCCGCCTGCGCGCGCTTGAGGTAGAGGCCGGCGTCATGCTCGTCGGTCATGCCGATGCCGCCGTGCATCTGGACCATCTCCTGCGCGACCTTGCGCAGCGTCCGGCCGGCCAGCGCCTTGGCGAGCGAGGCGAGGCGCGCCTCGTCGGCGTCGCCCGCATCGATCGCGGCGAGCGCGGCGCGCACCGCCGAGCGGGTCAGCTCCAGCTCGGCGAGCAGCTCGGCGGCGCGGTGCTGGAGCGCCTGGAACGCGCCGATCGGCTTGTCGAACTGCACGCGGGTGCGCAGATAGTCGATCGTCGCGTCGAACGCGGCCTGCGCGCTGCCGAGCATCTCGGCGGCGAGCACCGCGCGGCCCCGGTCGAGCGCGCGGTCGAGCACGGCGGCCGCCTTGCCCTCCGCCCCGATCAGCGCCTCGGCACCGAGCCGGCAGCCGGCGAAGGTGACTAGCGCCGCACCACGGCTGTCGATCTGGCGCAGTGCGGCGCGGCTCACCCCCGGCCCGTCGGCCGGGCAGAGGAACAGCGACAGGCCGCCCGGCGTGCGCGTGGCGACGATAAAGGCGTCGGCGGCCGTCCCGTCGAACACCGGGCGCTTGACGCCGTCGAGCACCCAATCCGCGCCCTCGCATCGCGCGTCGAACGCGAGGCGGGTGGGGTCGTGGCGCGGCCCCTCATCCAGCGCGAGCGCGACCACCGCATCGCCGGCGATGATGCGCGGCAGCCACGCCGCCTTCTGCTCCGCGCTGCCGGCCATGACGAGGATAGCGCCCGCGACCACGGCGGAGCCGATCAGCGGCGAGGCGACCAACGTCCGGCCGAGCTGCTCCGCGATCAGGCCGGCGGCGGCGAAGCCCATGCCGAAGCCGCCCTCCGCCTCCGGGATCGTAACGCCGGTCCAGCCCATCTCCGCCATCTCGGCATAGAGCGCCGGATCATGGCCAGTCGCGGCGAGCGCTTCCTTGCGCAGCGCGCGCAGCGCCGTGGTCGGCGCGCGCTCCGCCGCCCAGCCGGCGGCGGCGTCGCGGATCATCGTCTGCTCTTCGGTGAGGGCCAGGGTCATGGGGATATCCGCTCAGTCCGAAGGCAGGCCAAGCTCGTGCCGGGCCGTGATGTTGTTCTGGATCTCGTGGCTGCCGCCGTAGATCGAATAGCATTTGGAATGGAGCCACTGGCTCGTCAGCTCCAGCTCCTCGGCGCTGTAGCCGTCGCCCGCCCAGCCCAGGCTGTTCAGGCCGACCAGCTCGACCGCCAGCTCGCCGCGCTGCTGGCCCATCGCCGCGCCGATATTCTTGAGCGTGGAGACCGGCGTGGTCGGCTTCGTCCCCGCCTCACCCTCGTCGCGCCGCCGCTCCAGCGTCAGGCGATAGGCGTGATCGGTCATCAGATGCTCGGCCAGCCGCCCGCGCAGGTCGCCGTCGGCGAGCCGCCCGTCGGCGTCCGTCTCCTGATAGCGGCGCGCGATCGGGACGAGATCGAGCACATGCGCCTTTGCCCCGCGCAGCCGCGACAGGCCGGTGCGCTCGTGCTGGAGCAGGCGCTTGCCGATCGTCCAGCCGCCGTTGACCTCCCCGACCAGATTCTCCTTCGGCACGCGCACGTCGGAGAAGAACACCTCGCAAAAATGCGAGATGCCGTTGATCAACTCGATCGGGCGCACGTCGATCCCCGGCGTCTCCATGTCGACCAGCAGGAAGCTGATCCCGCGATGCTTGACCGAGGTGTCGGTGCGGGCGAGCAGGAAGCACCAGTCCGAATGATGGGCATAGGAGGTCCAGATCTTCTGCCCGTTGAGCAGCCAGTGATCGCCGCGATCCTCGCAGCGCAGCCGCAGCGAGGCGAGGTCGGAGCCGGCGCCCGGTTCCGAGAAGCCCTGGCACCATTGCATCTCGCTGCGCGCGATCGGCGGCAGGTGGCGGCGCTTCTGCTCCTTGTTGCCGAATTCGAGCAGGGTGGGGCCGAGCATCATCAGCCCCATGCTCATGATCGGCTGGAACGCGCCGATCCGCTCCATCTCCCCGGCGATGACGTCGGCCTGCTCATCGCTCAGCCCGGCGCCGCCATATTCGACCGGCCAGGTCGGCACGCCCCAGCCCTTGCCGGCGATGGCGGCCTTCCATCGGGCGTGGTCCTCCGGCGGGCCGTGCAATTCGTCATGTCCGCTGAGCAGCGCGGGGTGGCCCTTCAGGCTTGGCGGGAAATTGGCGCCCAGCCACGCGCGCACCTCACGGCGGAAATCGTCGACGGCTTCGGCATCAGGGGCGGCGGAGGTGCTCACGGATTCTCCCGATTGATCCTGGCCGGCGATGATGCACGGGGCGTTCCGCCAAGTCAATCTTAATTCTGCACGCAAGGATAGAATTGACGTGTCCGGCGGCTTGTGGAATTTTGCATCTTTGTGTAACGATGAGGCTGCCCCGCGCACAGGGCGAAACAGGTTGAGAGCGATTTTCATGGAAAACAGCGTGGCGAATGCGGCCCTCGCGGCCGGCGAGGCGGGCGACGTCCCGACCTATATCACCTATGAGCGGCGCGAGGGCGTGGCGTGGATCATGCTCAACCGGCCGGATTACGCCAACAGCCAGAACTACCGCCTGCTCGGCCAGCTTGACGAGGCGTTCCGTCGCGCGGTGGAGGACGATGCGGTCAAGGTCATCGTGCTGGGCGGCAACGGCAAGCATTTCTCCGCCGGGCACGATCTCGGCACCCCGGAATACGACCGGCTGATGCCGCGCGAGCGCAAGCTCTTGTGGTACGATCACCTCGGGCTGGAGGGCGCGGAGGCGCAATATGCGCTGGAGCAGGACGTCTATCTCGGCTTCTGCCGCCGCTGGCAGGAAATCCCCAAGCCGATGATCGCGATGGTGCAGGGCGCCTGCGTCGCCGGCGGGCTGATGCTGGCCTGGGTGTGCGACATGATCGTCGCCTCCGACGACGCCTTCTTCCAGGACCCGGTGGTGCGGATGGGCTTCCCCGGCGTCGAATATTTCGCTCACGCCTTCGAGCTGCCGCCGCGTATCGCCCGCGAGCTGCTGATGCTGGGCGAACGGATGCCGGCGTCGCGCGCGCATCAGTTCGGCATGGTCAACCGCATCTTCCCGCGCGCCGAGCTGGCGGCGGAGGTGGAGAAGATCGCGCTGGAGATCGCGCAGCGCCCGCGCTTCGGCCTCGCGCTGTGCAAGCAGGCAATCAACCATGTCGAGGAGGCGCGCGGCAAGCGCACGACGATGGACGCGGTGTTCCACATGCACCATCTGGCCCATGCGCATAACCAGATCGTCACCGGCTCGCTCGCCGGCGGGTTCGACGGCAAGAGCATGGCCAGCGCCAACAAGCAGCAGGCCGGCAAGGCCTGATCCGGTGGCGCTACTCGCCCGCCCCGGTCGCCGCGAAGCCCGGCGCTTCGAGCATGGCGGCGGCGGTGTGGGTGAGGTGGCGCAGCGTGCTCTCGCTCGGCCAGGTCGCGTGCGCGCGGCTGGTGTCGGACAGGCGGGTCTGCCGCAACGCGAGGATCTGCGCGATATAGGCGCCGACGAACACCAGCCGCTGATTGGCCTGCGCGGCCGGCATCGGCGGCATCAGCCGGCGCAGATGGGCGAGGCAGCGCTGATAGCCGCCGTTCCACCGCTCGCCGACCGCCTCGTCGAACAATGTCCGGCGCGTCATGCCGAGCACCGCGATGAAACGCAGGTAGCATTCCTCCTCGTCCGGCCCGAACACCGCCAGCGAGGGATAGATGATCGTGTCGATCACCTCGCTGATGGTGAACGGCCCGCCGGCCGCCTCGATCAGGTCGAGCCGCGCGTTGCGGCGCTGGTCGATGATCCGCGCGCCGTCGGCGACGATCGCCCGGATCAGCGCGTCCTTGCCGCCGAAATGATAGCTGACCGCGCCGTGGTTGAGCTGCCCCGCCGCGCGCGCGATTTCGCGCACCGTCACCCCGTCGGTCCCGCGCTCGGCGAACAGCCGCATCGCGGCGTGCTTCAGCGCGGCGGTGGCGGACGATTCGATCGGGGACTGCTGCATCGCCCCGGATTTATCCGATCGATTTAACGAAAAGTCACGAAGGATGAGGATGACGACCGCAACCGAAGTCGCGACCGGAATGCTGGAAGACGCGCCGGGCGAAGCGACGCAGCGCCCCTCGCTGGCGACGGCGTGGTGGATGGTGGGCGCGCTGTTCCTGATCTACGTCTTCGCGTGGCTCGACCGGCTCACCGTGTCGATGCTGGTGCCGCCGATCAAGCAGCAGATGGCGCTGACCGATTTCCAGATGAGCCTGATCCTCGGGCCGGCCTTCGCGCTTTCCTATGCGCTGTTCGCCATCCCGCTCGGCTGGGCGGCCGATCGCTTCCCGCGGCGCATCGTGATCTTCTGCGGCGTCGGCATCTGGGCGCTGGCGACGCTGGCGTGCGGGTTCGCCGCGACCTTCGGCGAGCTGCTGGCGGCGCGGGTGGTCGTCGGGATCGGCGAGGCGGCGCTGCTGCCGGCGGCCTATTCGATGATCGGCGACGCCTTCCCGCGCGACAAGGTGACGGTCGCCACCTCGGTATTCCAGGCGGCGGGCAAGACCGGCTCGGCCGCCGCCTTCGGCCTCGGCGGGTTCGCGATCGCCTTCGCGAAATCGCTCGACCATATCGACTGGCCGTTCCACGGCCCGGCGCATTACTGGCAGATCACCTTCGCGCTGATCGGCATCCCCGGCTTCCTGCTGATGTTCCTCGCGCTCAGCTTTCCCGAGCCGCCGCGCCGTGACGCGGGCAAGCGGGAAACGGTCGCCGCCGGCACGCTCCGCGCCTTCCTGAAGCAACATGCCGTGCTGCTCGGTGCGGCGACCTTCGCTTTCTCCTGCCTCGCGGTGGTCGGCTATTCGCTGACCTCTTGGGTGCCCGCCTATATGGACCGGCATTTCGGCTGGGAGCCGGCGCGCTACGGCGTGGCGCTGTCGGCGATGAACATCTTCGGCGCGCTGGCGCTGGTGGTGTGCGGGCGGGTGGTCGACCGGCTTTTCGCGCGCGGGATGCGCGACGCGCATCTGCGTTTCTACACCTGGACGATCGTCGCGCTGTCGCCCGCGATCATCTACGCCTTCCTCGCGACCAATCCTTACGTGTTCCTCGCCTGCTACGCGCTGATCCAGCTCATCACCGTTCCGTTCATTGTCTATGGCTCGGCGATCATCGCGCTGCTCGCCCCCGCTGGACTGCGCGGGCAGTTGCTCGGCATGTTGATGTTCGTGTTCAACATCGTCGGCTTCGGCGCCGGGCCGGCGATCGTCGGGGCGATCACCACCTACGTCTTCCATAACGAGGCGATGGTCGGGCAGTCGCTGGCGATCGTGGTGATCGGCGGCGCGTCGCTGGCGCTGGTCGCGATGCGCGCGGTGCTGCCGCACCTCGACGCCGCGATCGCCGCGCGGGATCAGATCGACGCGATATAGGCCTCCGCACCCCCGGCGGTGATCCGGCGGATCGTCGTCTCGGTCCGCGCGCGTGTCTCCTCGCGGGCGGAGCCGGCAAGCTCGGTGAGCACCGCCAGCGCCATGCGGTCGATCATCGCGTCGTCCGCGATGCGCCCCTGCAGCCAGGCGTTGGCGATCAGGATCGTCTGCCCCACCATCATCTCGGCGAGCGCGGCCGGATCGACCCACGGCTGCAACTGGCCCGCCGCCGCCAGCGCGTCGATCGTCGCCTGATGCGGGCGGGAGGAGACGTCGTGCATCGTCCGCCACAGTTCCGGCGAGCGCCCGTAATAGATGGTGATGAGCGCCGCGACGTAATTGCGGATCGTCAGGTTGCGGTGGCCGATCGCGACGATGCGCTCGATCAGCCGGTCGATGCTGCCGGGCGCGGCGCGATACGGGATGACGCGCTCATATTCCTCGAAATAATCGAGGATCGCGGCGGCGATGACATCCTCCTTGCCGCCGAAGGCGTAATAGAAGGTCTGCCGCGAGACGTCGGCGCGCGCGGCCAGCTCGGCGAGGCTCCACCCCTCGATGCCCTTCTCGGAAACCAGTGCCCGCGCCTGTGCGAGGATGCGCTTGCGGCGCTCCAGCATCGCGGGGCTGGCATAGCCTTCCGGTTCCTGCGGCTTGCTCACGGCGCGTCTCCCTCCCCTTGTCGCCGATCATGCACCAGGTTTTCGCGGATGCAAAATTTTTTACCGCTGTCTAAAATTAGTTGAATCTTTTTTCACATCAGTGCAGATTTCGATTCGACGGGCCGATCGACTGCGGCACGCGCTTGGGAGAGAATTATGTCCGGACCGCTCGCGCACCTGCGCGTCGTCGAAGCCTCCACCGTCATGCCCGGCGCGATGGCCGCCATGCTGCTGGCCGATCACGGCGCGGACGTGGTGAAGGTCGAGCCGCTCGGCGGCACCTTCTTCGCCCATGACCTGACGCGCAAGGGGTGGGATCGCGGCAAGCGCAGCGTCGAGTTCGATATCGCGGCCGAGCCGGAGAAGCTGCGCGGCCTGCTGAAGGGCGCCGATATCATCATCCATTCGCTGTCCGACGCGGAGGCCGGCGCGCTCGGCCTCGACGCGGCCAGCCTCGAGCGCGATTTCCCCTCGCTCGTGTCGTGCGCGCTCACCGCCTACAGCCGGAACACGCCGCTGGCGGGCCGGCCCTATGGCGAATCGCTCGCCGCCGCGCGGCTCGGCACGATGGTCGACAAGGGCAGCTCGCACCGGCCGGGGCCGATGTATCTCGGCCACCCCGCGCTGCATTACGGGCAGGCGTTCCTCGCGACGATCTCGGCGCTCGCCGCCGTGCGCGCGCGCCGCTCGATCGGCACGGGGCAGGAGGTGGAGGCCTCGTTGCTCGACGCCTTCCTCGCGCAAAGCCCGATGAACCACTGGTGGCAGGAAGACGGCATCTCTTACATCAAGAAGGGCGATTCGGGCGCGCTCGACCGCTTCGGCAACGTCCGCCTCGTCACCGGCATGTTCGAGTGCGGTGACGGCAAGTTCCTTCAGGTCCACACCGGCTCGGGCGGCTTCAAGCCGGCGTTTGACATCCTCGGCTTCGGCGATCGCATCCAGGCGGTGAAGGGGCCGGAGATGGCGGTGCCGCTGACGGAGGACGAATATCAGATCGCGCGCGTCGAGATATTCGACGCGTTCAGGAAGAAATCGCGCGCCGAGTGGATCGAATTGTTCCAGGCGGCCGACGTCGCCGCGCTGCCGGTGCTGGAGCCGGGCGAGATCCTGCTCGACGAGCAGGTCGAGTTCGCGAAGATGCGCATCGCGCTGCCGGACAAGGATTTCGGCACGATCCACCAGGCCGCCCCGGCGATCCGCTTCGCCGACACGCCCTGTGCCACGCCGAAGCCCGCGCCGGAGATCGGGGCGGACAATGACGCGCTGGCGGACCTGTCGCGGCGCACGGCGCCCACGTTCCCGAAGGTGCGCGACATCGACCGCCCGCTGGAGGGGGTGCGCGTGGTGGATTTCTCCTCCTTCTTCGCGGTCGGCTTCGGCGGCCGCCTGCTCAACGATCTCGGCGCGGACGTCATCAAGGTCGAGACGCCGGGCGGCGACCAGATGCGCCCGCTGCCCGACGTGTTCGACGCGGCCAATCGCGGCAAGCGCGACGTGGTGCTCGATCTCAAGACGCCCGAAGGGCTGGAGGCCGCGCGCCGGCTGGTCGCCACCGCCGATGTCGTCACCCACAACCTGCGCCCCGGCAAGGCCGACAAGCTCGGCATCGGCTTCGAGGCGCTGAAGGCGATCAACCCGAAGCTGATCTACCTCTACCTGCCCGGCTATGGATCGAGGGGGCCGAAGTCGCTGCTCAAGAGCTTCGCGCCGCTGGTCAGCGGCTGGGTCGGCCTGCTCTACGAGACGGGCGGGAAGGGCAACACGCCCAACCGCTCGGCGTTCGGCAACGAGGATTACAACAACGGCTTCCTCGCCGCCGTTGCGGTGATGATGGCGCTGGAGAACCGCGACCAGAAGGGCGGCGCGGCGGAATATGTCGAATGCCCGCAGCTCCATTCGAGCCTGTGGACCACCTCCGAGCATTTCCTCGATGCCGACATGAAGCCGGTCTATGGCCTGCGTGCCGATGCCGAGCAGCAGGGGTTCAACGCGCTCGACCGCATCTATCGCACCAAGGACGGCTGGGTCTGCGTCTCGTGCCGCGCCGACGATCGCTTCGCCGCGCTGGCCCGCGCGATCGGCCGGCCCGATCTCGTCGAGCGCTATCCGACGGTGCGCGACCGCGACGGTGCCGATGCCGAGCTGAGGGCGCTGCTCGACGGCTGGTTCGCCGCGCGCGGCAAGGAGGAGGCGTTCGCGACGCTCGACGCGGCCGGCGCCCCGGCCGAGATCGTCTGCGAGACGCTGTGGATCGACGACGCCTTGTGGTTCGACTGGCTGCTCGACAGCAACCGGGTGATCGAGAATTTCCAGTCGATGTACGGCCATGTCCGCGAATACGGGCTGTTCAACCAGCTCTCCAGGACGCCCGGCCGCGCCGCCGGCCCCGCGCCGCGCCTTGGCGAGCATACCCGCGCGCTGCTCGCCGAGGTCGGTTACGGCGATGCCGAGATCGACGACCTGCTCGCCCGCCGCATCGCGATCCAGCCCGCCGACGTCACCGGCCGCATCGCCTCCAAGGTCAACGCCTGAGGCGTTCGCGCCCAGGGCCATAGCGAAAGCCACCGCCATGCAGCTCAATCTGCGCTACGACATGAACAGCCCCAGGTTCGGGACGCCGCATCCCGCGCTTTACCGCACCGCGATCGAGCAGGCGGCATGGGCCGACAAGCTCGGCTTCACGCAGGTCTTCCTCGCCGAGCATCACGGCGCGGAGGACGGCTATTGCCCGTCCTCGATGGTGCAGGCCGCGTCGATCTTCGCGGTGACGGAGAAGATCAACGTCCACCTTTCCGCGCTGGTCGTCACGATGCACGATCCGCTGCGGCTGGCCGAGGACCTCGCGGTGCTCGACAATATCTCGAACGGGCGCATCTGGCTCACCGCCGGCATGGGCTATCGCCCGCACGAGTTCGAGATGTTCGGCAAGGACATCACCAAGCGGCTCGGGCTGATGAACAAGGCGCTCGACACGCTGAAGAAGGCGTGGGGCGGCGAGCCGTTCGACTATGACGGGCGCACCGTCCGCGTTACCCCGCCGGGGGTGCAGCCGGGCGGGCCGAAGATCTACATGGGCGGATCGACCGAGAAATCGGCGCTGCGCGCGGCCAAGGGCGGCTATCAATATTTCCCCGGCCATCCCGGCCTGTGGGACATCTATGCCGAGGAGCGCGCGAAGCTGGGCTTTCCGCCGCCCGAGCCGCTGGTCAAGTCGATCGCCAGCTTCCTCTACATCACCGACGATCCCGATCGCGACTGGCCGCGCATCGCGCCGCACGTCGCTTATGCCACCAACACCTATGCGCAATGGGCGACCGAGCGCGGCACCGGCGACACGCTCTACAAGGCGGCCGAGACGGTCGAGGCGTTGAAGGCGATGCCCAACATCAAGGTGCTGACGCCGGACCAGTGCTTCGACTGGCTCAAGACCCAGCCGGCCAATGCCGGGATCAACTTCCACGCCTTGCTCGGCGGGCTGGACCCCGATCTGTCCTGGGCCAGCCTGCGCCTGTTCGAGAAGGAGGTGCTGCCGCGCCTGATCGACGCGAAGATGGTGGACCTCAACCAATGAGGCGGGCGCGGCGGGCGATCGGGCTGCTCGCCGCGGCGGTGCTGCTCGCCGCGAACGCCGGCCCGGTCGTCACCACCGACACCGGGCGGGTGCGCGGCGTGGCGCTGGAGCAAGGCGCGGCGTGGCGCGGCATCCCTTATGCGCTGCCGCCGGTGGGCGCGCTGCGCTGGCGCGAGGCGCTGCCCGTTCGTCCGTGGAAGGGCATCCGCGACGCGACGCGCTTCGGCTTCGATTGCCCGCAGAAGCCGGAGGGCAACCGGCCGGCCCATGCGCAGAGCGAGGATTGCCTGACGCTCAGCATCATAACGCCGGATCGCGCGGCGAAGCGGCTGCCGGTGCTGTTCTCGATCCACGGCGGGGCCTATGCCTTCGGCTCGGGGCGCTACATGGTGGAAGCCGGGCTGTCGCCGCTGGTGCGCGGCGGGGTGATCCTCGTCTCGCCCAATTATCGCGTCGGCCGCTTCGGCTTCTTCGCGCATCCCGCGCTCGTCGCGGAGGCGGGGCGCGGGACCGGCAATTTCTGGCTCTCCGACCAGCTCCGCGCGCTGGAATGGACGCGGCGCAACATCGCGCGGTTCGGCGGCGATCCCGACAATATCACCATCCTCGGCTGCTCCGCCGGCGGATCGAGCGTCAACGCGTTGTTGGCATCGCCAGCGGCGCGCGGGCTGTTCGCGCGGGCGAGCGCGCATTCCGGCGGCGGCTTCTTCAACGCCACCCGCCCGCTCGACCGCGCCGAGGCGGAGGGCGTGGCCTTCGCGGCGCGCGCGGGCGTCACCGACACGGGCGCGGCCGGGCTGGCAGCGCTGCGCCGGCTGAGCATCGCGCAGGTGCTCGCCGCCGATCCGGGGCCGCCGGCGTTCGGCGCGATCGTCGACGGGCGATTGGTTCCCGACGCGATCTCGGCGATCTTCGCGCGCGGCGAGCAGGCGCCGGTGCCGTTCATCGCCGGATCGACCAGCAACGAGGCGAGCGTGTTCGGGCTGATGGGCTTCGACGCGCCGACGCTCAAGCGGCTGTTCGGGATCGACCTCGACTCGTGGCGTCCGATCTACGAAGCCGATGGCCCGTTGAGCGAGGCGGAACTGATCCGCCGCGTGCAGACTGATTTCATCTTCACCTCCGCCGCGCTCGGCATGGCGGGGCTGGCGGCGCGCCGCGCGCCGGCTTGGAGCTATCATTTCGATTTCGTGCCGCCGGCCGAGCGAGCGAGCGTGCCCGGCGCGCCGCATTGCGCCGACATGCCCTATCTGTTCGGCGTCGCGCCGGAGGACGATCCGCGCACCGCCGCGATGGCGCGGGAATGGCGCGGCATGTGGCTGAATTTCCTGCGTTCCGGCGATCCGAACGGCGCGGGGCCGGTGATCTGGCCGCGCACCGCGCCCGGCTCGCACGAGACATTGCTGGTGCGCGACCGGATGAGCGTGACGCAGGGCATCAGGCCGGCGGCGATGGCGGCATGGTACGATCGCTGGCGGCGCGAGACGGGGCTGGCGGTCCAGCCTTAATTTTGCATTGACACGCAAGATTCATCGCCGTACCAATTTTGCATTCAAGTCCACTTTTGACGCCGGTTAAAAATCAACCGCCGGCGCTGCTTTGGGGAGGTAGGATATGAGAGTTCGTGCCATTGCCGCGCTCATGGCGACCAGCGCGCTGACGTTCGCCGTGCCCGCCGTCGCCGAGACGGCGCCCGCTCCGGCCGCCGCGCAGGGCCAGGCGGCTCAGGACCAGTCCGCTCCGGCGCAGACCACGCCCGACGTCGTCGTCACCGGCACGCGCATCGTGCGCGATGGCTATACCGCGCCGACGCCGGTCACCGTGGCGACCACCGACGACCTGCTCAAGTCGACGCCGTCGGGCGTACCGGACGCGCTCAACAAGCTGCCGCAATTCGCCAACTCGCTCAGCCCGAGCAAGGCCGCGTCGAACTTCTCGAACCTGCCGATCCACGGCAACATCCTCAACCTGCGCGGCCTCGGCACCACCGGCGCCAATCCGAAGGGGCCGCTGCGCACGCTGATCCTGTTCGACGGCCTGCGCGTCTCGCCGACCGAATATGTCGGCACGATCGACACCAACGTGCTGCCGGAACTGCTGATGCAGCGCGTCGACGTCGTCACCGGCGGCGCGTCGGCGGCCTGGGGATCGGACGCGGTGGCGGGCGTCGTCAACTTCGTGCTCGACAAGAATTTCAACGGGTTGAGCGGCGTGGCGCAGGCCGGCGTGGCGCAGCGCGGCTATGCCGCCAGCCAGCGCATCGGCATTGCCGGAGGCACCGGCTTCGCGGGCGGTCGCGGCCATATCGAGTTCAGCGCCGAATACAACAACAACGACGGGATGAAGCGCGCCGATCGCGATTTCTCGAACAAGGGTTATAACTATGTCGGCTCGGTCGTCGGCGGCGGCACGCCGGGCACGGCGACCAATCCCTATACGATCGGCACCGACGTGCGCATCTCCGCGCTGACCAGCAACGCGCGGATCACGAGCGCCAGCTCCCTCACCAATCCGTTGATCGGGCAGGTGGTCAACCCGGACGGCACCACCCGGCCGTTCAACACCGGCACGGCGGTCGGCACCACCGGTTTCCAGTCTGGCGGCGACGGCTATGGCATCACGCAGCAGAATGCCGCGATCATCCCCGGCAAGACCTACAACACGTTCGGCCGCCTGTCCTATGACGTGTCCGATGGCATCAACGCCTATGTCCAGGGCCTGTTCAGCCGTAGCGACTATGTCTATCCGACACAGACCAACGCGCTCGTGCCGCCCAGCGAGGCGGTCAATCTCTACAGTGGCAACCCGTATCTCTCGCCCGCGATGCAGGCCACGTTGGCGGGGCCGAACGATTATCTCACCGTCGGCTCCTATGACGCCGGCCAGCCGCAGCCGCTGGCGCGGGAGCGCACCGACTATTGGATGGCGACCGCCGGGCTCGACGGCCATTTCGGCGATTTCAAATGGTCGCTGAACTACACCCACGGCCAGTCGGTGCACCATATGGCCACCTCCGGACTGTACGATAACAAGAAGCTCTTCGCCGCGACCGACGTGGTGATGGCGAACGGCGTGCCGACCTGCCGCGTGCTGACCGATCCGACGGTGGCGGCGCAATATGCCGGCTGCCAGCCGCTCAACCTGCTCGCCGGCAATCCGGCGGCGGCGACCCCGGCGGGCTATGCCTATGCCACCGGCACCTCGCGCTACGACGCGACGATCAAGCAGGATTCGGTCACCGCCAGCATCTCCGGCAGCCTGTTCAACCTGCCGGCCGGGCCGGTCGACCTCGCCGCCGGCGTCGAATGGCGCAACCAGTCGCTCGATCTCACCAGCAACGCCGATCCGGCCGATCTGGACACCGCGGCCAAGCGCAGCGCCTATTTCGCGGGGCTGCGCGGCGTGCCGGCCGGCGCATTGTTCTACTGGCTGACCAACGTCGGCCAGGGCCACGGCAGCTATAACGTGAAGGAGGGCTTCGCCGAGCTGGCGGTGCCGATCCTCAAGGATGCGCCGCTGTTCCAGGAGCTGAGCCTCAACGGCGCGGTCCGTGTGACCGATTATTCGACTTCGGGCACGGTCACCACCTGGAAGGCTGGCGGCACATGGAAGCTGGTGCAGGATTTCCTGCTGCGCGCTACCTATTCGCGTGACATCCGAGCGCCCAATTTGTTCGAGCTGTACAGCGGCGCACAATCGGCGATCGGCATCATCAACGACAAGCAGAACGCCGCCGGCACGATCGGCTCCGGTATCAACCAGAACGTCTCGTCGGTCACGTCCGGCAATCTGGGCCTGAAGCCGGAGAAGGCCAAGACGCTGACGATCGGCGCCGTGCTGACGCCGCGCTTCCTGCCGGGCTTCAGCATGTCGGTCGACTATTATTCGATCAAGGTCGACTCGCTGATCGATCAGCTTTCGGCGCAGCAGATCGTCGACAATTGCACCAACAGCGGCGGCACCGGTCCGGAGTGCGCGCTCATTACGCGCAGTTCGCCTACTGCCTTCCCGACGTTGATCCGTATCGCGCCGGCGAACATCGCCTTCCTGAAGACCGCCGGCATCGACTTCGACGCCACCTATCGCACCAGTCTGGGCAATGGCGGGCTCGCGTTGCGGCTCTACGCCAACTACCTCGACAAGTTCGATACCCAGCAATATGCCGGCGCGCCGACGCTGCATTACGCGGGCGTCAACGTGGTCGGCTCCAACCCGGCGGGCTATCCGCGCTGGCGCGGCTCGCTGACCGCCGATTACAGCACCGACCGTTTCGGCCTGACGATATCGGAGCAGATGGTCGGCTCGATGCGGCTCGACATTCCGGGCGCGCTGCCGAACGGCGCCCGCGTCAGCTTCGTCGACGATCATGTCGGCGCGGTATTCTACACCGACCTCACGCTGCGCGCGAAGGTCGATATCGGGGAGGGCAAGCACTTCGAGCCGTTCCTGACGATCAACAACCTGTTCGACAAGGACCCGCCGCTGATCCCCGGCACCGTGCCGGGCGTCAACCTGCCGACCAATATCGCGGTGTACGATTTCGTCGGCCGCGCCTTCACGGCGGGCGTGCGCTTCAAGTTCTGACGCCGCTTTCCCCGAGGGGGCGAAAAGGGAGGGCGGAGCCGCCACGGTGGCTCCGCCCTTCCGTCGTCGTGGCGGAAGGGCGAACGGGATTCCGCCGGCCACACGCACGAAAAAGCCGGCGGAAGCGCGCTCCCGCCGGCCCAGGTGGGGATTTCCGTCCCGGCCTATTCCTCGAGCGTCAGCGCGCGTTCCGGGCAGGCGCGCACGCCGCGCCGCGCCTTGAGCTGCTTGTCGGGATCGTCCGGCACGTCGATCACCTGCGTCGGGAGATAGCCTTCGTCGTTGAGGTCGAACATCTCGGGGTCCTGCGCCCAGCAGCGGGCGTTGCCCTGGCATTTGGCGCCATCCACGATCACGCGCATCGTCTTTTCCTCTCGCTTTGCCGCGTCAGTCCCACGCCAGCACCAGATCCTCGACCCCGAACACGAAGCCGCCGTACACGGTCGGCAGATGCCCCTCCTTGAAGCGGAAGGTGGGAATCCGCCCCAGCCATTCCTCCAGCCCGATCACCACCTCGCGCCGCGCGAGGTGCGAGCCGAGGCAGCGGTGCGGGCCATAGGCGAAGGCGACGTGGCGATTGTCCTCGCGCGCGAAGTCGATCTTCTCCGGGTTGGTGAATTCCGCCGGATCGCGGTTCGCGGTCATCGACGGGCAGGCGATGAGGTCGCCCGCCTTGATGAGTACGCCCGCCACCTCCACGTCGCGCGTCGCGCGGCGGATCGGCGTGACGGTCGGGAAGGCGCGCAGCATCTCCTCGGCGGCGAGCAGGATGCGGTTCGGCTCGGCGCGCAGCAGTTCCTGCTCGGCCTGATGCCGCGCGAGATAGAGCAGGTCGAAGCCGATCGCCGCCGCCACCGTGTCCAGCCCGGCGATGAACAGCAGCACGCTCATCGACTTCACTTCATGCTCGGTCATCCGGCGGCCGTCGATCTCGGCTTGCGTGACGAAGGTCATGAAGTCGTCGGCCGGCTCGCGGCGGCGCAGCGCCTGCAGGTCGTCGAGATAGGCGACGACGATCTTCGCCGCCTCGGTCCGTTGTGCCGGTGTGCCGTGCAGCAGGTCGTTGGCCCAGCCGACGAACTCGTGCAGCCGCTCATGGCCGATGCCGAGGAACTGGAGGAAGATGCTGACCGCGAAGGGGAAGGCGAACTCGCTCATCGCCTCGCAGCTCGTGCCCTTCGCCTTGATCCCCTCGATCAGGTCGATCGCGCGCTGGCGGACGATCGGCTCGAGGTTCACCACGCGGCGCGGGGAGAGCAGGGGGTTGAGCAGCGAGCGCCATTTGCCGTGCTCCGGCGGATCGATCTCCAGCGGGATCAGCGGCCAGTTCTCGCCCAGCGCGGACGAGAAGATGTTGCGATTGCTGGAGAAGGTCGCGCCGTCCTGCAGCACGCGGCGCTGGTCCTCGGCGCGCACCACGATCCACGCGCCCTCGCCGTTGCGGGTCATGTTGAGCGAGTAGAAGACCGGCGGCCCGTCGAGCAGCCGAGCGATCGCGGTGTGCGGATCGCCGAGCGGCTGCGGCAGCATCGAGGGGTCGTCCATCAGGTTGAAGCCGCCGACCAGCTCGGGCGGCACATGGCTTGGACGAACGGCGGCGGTCGCTTGCATGGATTGGCCTCATCCTGTCAATTTTGCATTTGAGTGAAAAATACGGGCTAGTGCTGGACCCGTCAACGGCGTTCGTCAAATTTCGGCGCGGCGCTTGCAACCAGCGGCGAATAGAGGCACACAAATGCGTGAAAATTGCACTATGGTGCTATATCCGGCGAGGAAGGAAGGATCAGCGGTGACCGTGGAGAGCGAAGCCGTCCTGCGGCCGTTGCCGCTTGGCGACGAGGTGAGCGAGGCATTCTGGGACGCGGCGAAGGCCGGGCGACTCGATATCCAGCGCTGCCGCGCCTGCCGCCGCTGGAACCACGCGCCGAGCCTCGCCTGCCCGACCTGCGGCAGCGAGGACCTGGGCTATGAGACGGTCTCGGGCAAGGGCAGCCTGTTCACCTGGTGCGTGCTCAAGGAAGCGCCGGCCCCCGGCTTCCGCGACATGCTGCCGCTGATCGTGGCGATCGTCGAGCTGGCGGAACAGCCGCATCTGCTGCTCTCCACCAATATCGTCGGCGCGCGCGAGGAGGAGTTGCGGCTTGGCATGCCGCTGGAAGTGACGTTCGAGCGGGTGACGGAGGATTGCGCGCTGCCGCAATTCCGCCCGGCGCGGGAGGCGGCGTGATGCGGGCGTTCAGGGACAGGATCGCGGTCGCGGGCATCGGCTACAGCCCGCTGACGCGCCGGCCGGAGCGCTCGCTCGCCAGCCTCGCAGCGGAGGCGGTGGACGCGGCGCTGGCCGACGCGGGGCTGGATCGCCGCGCGCTTGACGGCCTCGCCACCTCGCCCTCGATGCCGCGCTACGGCGGGGCGAAGGGCACGGTGGAGGGGATCGACGTCGTCACCCCTTGGGCGCTGGGCGAGCGGCTCGGCATCCACACCCACACGCGCTGGACCGGCTCGACCAACGGCATGGTGACGCAGGCCTTCATGGAAGCGGCGATGGCGATCGCCAGCGGGGTGTGCAGCCATGTGGTCGTCTATCGCGCGCTGCACGTGCCGCCGGGCAGCTACATCAACTATGAGAACAGATATTCGGTCGGGCCGGAGCAATGGCTGGCGCCGTTCGGCTTCAGTGGTCCGCCGTCCTGGGCGGCGAGCGTGGTCAAGCGCTATTTCGAGATGTTCGGCTATTCGCGCGCCGACCTCGCCCGCTACATAGTCGACAACCGCGCCAATACCTGCCGCAATCCCAACGGCTTCTGGCGCGGCAAGCCGCTGGCGGCGGACGATTACCTCAACGCGCGGATGATCGCCGATCCGATGTCGATCCTCGATTGCGACATTCCGGTCGACGGCTGCGCGGCGCTGCTGCTCACCTCGACCGAGCGGGCGCGCGACCTGAAGCGGAAGCCGGCGCTGCTGACCGGCTTCTCCGCCGGCACCCATTCGCCGCCGACCGGCGTGCCGATGACGCTCGACGATATCTGGATCGGGTGCGAGCAGGTCGCGGCGCGGCTATGGGAGGCGACCGGCCTCGGCCCGAGCGATTTCGACACCGCCCAGCTCTACGACGGCTTCGCTCCGTTCGTATATCTGTGGCTGGAGGGGCTGGGGATCGTGCCGCGCGGCGAGGGGCTGGCCTTCCTGCGCGACGGGCATGGTAGCCTCGGCGGCAAGCTGCCGGTCAACACCGGCGGCGGCGCGCTGGGCGAGGGGCGGCTGCATGGCATGACGCAGCTTGCCGAGGCGGTGATCCAGGTCACCGATCGCGGCGGCGAGCGGCAGGTGCCGGGCGCGCGGCGCGCGATCGCGACGATCTCGAACGGGCTGACCAAGGCCACCGCCTTCGCGATCAGCCGCGACGAGGGGCAATAGGCGATGGACGCGGACCTCGGCGAGCGGCTGCGCCGGATCGAGGCGACGCTCGCGGTGACCGCGCTGATCCATGCCGGCGCGCGCGCCAACGACCGCAAGGACATAGCAGGGATGCGGCAATGCTATTGGCCGGAGGCGACGATCGCGCACGGCGGCTATCGCGGGCCGGCCGACGGCTTCATCGACTATGCGCTGCCGATCATCGAGCGCTGCCTCCACGCGGCGCATCATGTCTCGAACGTCTCGGTCGAGGTGCGGGAGGAGCGGGCGCTCGCCGAAAGCTATTATCTCGCGCATCACCGGCGAAACGCGGCGGACGGGCGGGGCGAGGAGGATGCTTTCTTCGAGGGCCGCTACATCGACCTGTGCGAATGTCGCGACGGGGTGTGGAAGATACTGCGCCGCCGGGGCCTTTCCGATTTCTCGACCGTGGTTCCGGCGACCGGAGCCTATGCCGACTGGCCGGCAGGCGCCCATAGCCTGCGCTGGCCGGACGACGATTATTATCGTCTGGTCGGCGAGTTCCGCGACGCGCTCGCCGGAGCGGATGAATGACCGGCCGGCTGGAGGGCAAGGTCGCGATCGTCACCGGCGCGGCGATGGGGCTTGGCGCGGCGATCGCCACCTTGTTCGCGGAGGAGGGGGCGACCGTGCTGCTCACCGACGTCGCGGAGGAAGCGGGGCGGGCAACGGCGGCGCGACTCGCCCGGCCCGGCCTGTTCCTGCGCCACGACGTATCTTCCCCGGAGGATTGGGATATGGTCGGCCGCGCGGCGGTCGAGCAATTCGGGCGGATCGACATAGTGATGAACAACGCCGCGATCCTGATCCCCGGCTCGATCGAGGATGCCGATGTCGCCGACTGGCGGCGCGTTCAGGCGGTGAACGCGGATGGCGTTTTCCTCGGTTGCCGGATGGCGGTGCGGGCGATGAAGCGGAGTGGTGGCGGGTCGATCGTCAACATCGCATCGGTCGGCTCGCATAGCGGCGAGGCCTATGCCGCCGCTTATTGCGCGTCGAAGGGCGCGGTGCGCTCGCTGACCAAGTCGGTCGCCGTCCACTGCCAGAACCAGGGCTATGGTATCCGGTGCAACTCGATCCATCCGGGGACGATCGACACGCCGATGGTGCGCAACCTGCGCGAAGGGCTGGGCCTGCCGCCCGAAAGCCCGGTCGCGGGCGATCCCCGGCAGTTCGCTTATGCCGCGCTCTATCTCGCGTCGGACGAGGCCTTGCTGGTGAACGGCGCCGAACTGCTGGTCGATTCGGCGCGCACCGTCACGCCGCCCGCGCCGCGCGCGAGCTGAGCGGAAGCCTCACCCCAGCGCGGCGAGCTTCTCCTCCGCCAGCCGGTCGAGTTCCGCGCGGCTTTTCCTCTCCGCCGCCGTCTTGAGCTGGCCGCAGGCGGCGTCGATGTCGCGCCCGCGCGGGGTGCGCGTCGGAGCGGAGATGCCGCCCTCGAAGATGATGTTCGAGAACGCCTTGATCCGTTCGGGCGCGGAGCATTCATAGGGCGCGCCGGGCCATGGGTTGAACGGGATCAGGTTCACCTTGGCCGGCAGGCGATATTGCCGGATCAGCCGCACCAGCTCGCGCGCGTCCGCGTCCGAATCGTTCTTGTCCTTCAGCATCACATATTCGAACGTGATGCGCCGCGCGTTGTTCGCGCCGGGATAATCGGCGCACGCCTGAAGCAGCTCCTCGATGCCGTATTTGCGGTTGAGCGGCACGATCTCGTCGCGCACCTCCTTCGTCACGGCATGGAGCGAGACGGCGAGGTTCACCCCGATCTCCTCGCCCGCGCGCGCCATCATCGGCACGACGCCCGAGGTGGAGAGCGTGATCCGCCGCTTCGACAGCGCAAGGCCGTCGCCATCCATCACGAGCCTGAGCGCGTCGCGGACGTTCTCGAAATTATACAGCGGCTCGCCCATCCCCATCATCACGATGTTGGTGAGCATCCGTCCCTCGGGCTGGCTCGGCCATTCGCCGAGCGCGTCGCGCGCCAGCATCACCTGCCCGACGATCTCCCCGGCGGTGAGGTTGCGGACGAGGCGCATCGTGCCGGTGTGGCAGAAGCGGCAGTTGAGCGTGCAGCCGACCTGGCTGGAGACGCACAGAGTGCCCCGATCGGCGTCGGGGATGAACACCATCTCGTAATCCTGCCCGTCGTCCGAGCGGAGCAGCCACTTGCGCGTCCCGTCGGTCGAGACCTGCGCGGTCACCACCTCCGGCCGGCTGATGACGAAGCGCTGCGCCAGCCACGGGCGCAGCGTTTTCGAGATGTCGGTCATCAGCTCGAAATCGGTGACGCCGCGATTGTAAATCCAGTGCCAGAGCTGCTTGGCGCGCAGCTTCGCCTGCTTCGGCTCGAGCTGCGACGTCTCCAGCGCCATGCGCAGGTCATGCTTCGTCAGACCGAGCAGGTCGATTCGCCCGTCGCTGCGCGGCGCGAGGGTGCGCTCCACGGGCACAGGGTCGATGTGCCCCGGAATGGGCATGGGGGCGGCCGAAGCTGTCTGCATGGACGCGCACATAAGCGAAACCGCGCGATTTTTCCAGCCGTCGCGAATCAGCGGCCGGCGCAGCCCAGGGCGGCGGCGTCGATCGCGGTCGCCGCGCCGGACAGCGCATAGGTGTCCGCGAAGGGGCGCCCGCCCGACGCGACGGTGGAGATGCTCATGCTGCGCGCGCCGCGCATCGCCGCGATCACGGCATGGTCGGTCGCGGCGTCGGGCGACCAGGCGGCGGAATCGCGGGCAGAGAGGGTGAAGCGGCGGTCGCCGATCGCCAGCGTCACCGGCGCGCCGGGGCGGACGGCGGCGCTGAGACGGACGAACAGCGCGCCGCGCCGGTCCCTGCCGAAACGGCCGATGACGCTGGCGAACGGCCGCCAGCGCGCGGCGGCGCCCGCGCGCACCGGCGCCGCCATCGCGAAGCAGCGCGCCGGCGCGGCATCGCGGAACGCGCCCCAGCTCTGCCACACGCCGAGCGTCGCGCGCCCGTCGGCGGCGGTGGCGAGCAGCAGGAGCGCGGCGGCGATCACGCCGGGGCGTAGCCCGCGCCGAGATGGACGACCGATTCGCGCCCGCCCTCGATCAGCGTGACGGTGCCCTGCGGATGGCCGGGCAGCACCGGCGCGCCATAGCGGCCGTCCGGCGCGCCGGTCATCACCCCGCGCATCACCCGGCTGGAGATGCCGTGCATGATGACCAGCCGGTCGCCGGCATCTCCGGCGGTGTCGGCGAGCCAGCCCGAGACGCGGCGCGCGATCGCGGGATAATCCTCCCCGTCCGGCGCGGGGCGCAGCAGCCCCTCCGCGTCGATCACCGGCCCGACCTCGCCGATCACGTCGGCGTAATAGCGCCCGCCCCAGCTTCCCATGCCGATCTCGGTGAGGCGCGGGTCGATCCGCGCGTCGTGCCAGTCGAGATCGAGATGCTCGGCGACGATCGCCAGCGTCTGGAGCGCGCGGCCGGTGCTCGACGCCCAGAGCGTCAGCGCGGGTTTCGCGCCGAGCAGGTCGCGCAGCGCGCGGCCCATCTCCTCCGCCTGCGCGAATCCGGCGCGGGTGAGCGGCGTATGCGGCGCGTCCCCCTGCAGGCGGCGGGCGGCGTTGAACACGGTTTCGCCGTGGCGGGCGATGAAATCGCGGCCGAGGCGGCGGATCGGGGGTGCGTCCATGAGCGTGCTCTCTGGACCGCCCGAGGGGCACGGCGCAACGTCTTTCTCCGCCCCCCGCGAGAGCCGCGCGCGATTGGAACAGACCGGGGTGATTTCAACCCCCTGTGTCCCAAAAACAACGGATTTCCGCGTTTATCTGAGGTTCATGCAAAGCGCGCGGAGAAGGCCCAAATAGCCGCCGCGCCCCCAGTTTTCCGGGGACGGTTTAGTGAATGGAGTTTGTTTATGCGTAAGCTCGTTATCGCCACCGCGGCCGCTGCGATGGGCGCCGCCCTCGCCACTCCCGCGCTGGCGCAGAGCCAGGCCCCGTTCTCGGGCCCGCGTGTCGAGGTCCTCGCCGGCTGGGATCACCTGAATTCCCATGACGGCGACAGCGATGGCCGCGACGGTTTCACCTATGGCGGCGCGGTCGGCTATGACGCGCGCATCGGCGGCAACGCCGTGCTCGGCGTCGAGGGCGAGATCGACGGCGCGACCACCAAGGCGCGCGCCTATGACGTCGTCAACGCCAACGACAGCTTCCGCCTGAAGGCGGGCCGCGACATCTATGTCGGCGGCCGTCTCGGCTATGTCGTGTCGCCGCAGGCGATGATCTACGCCAAGGCCGGCTACACCAACGCCCGTTTCAACGCGCGTTACTTCGACGGCACCTCGACCGTCTATGAGGACGGCCGCAACCTCGACGGCTATCGTCTGGGCGCGGGCGTGGAATACAACCTGACGCCGACCGCCTATATCAAGGGCGAGTATCGCTACTCGCACTATGGCCACATGAACGGCATCGACAATTACGATCCGAACGTCGATCGCCATCAGATCATGGCTGGCGTGGGCATGCGCTTCTGATCGCTGGCGGAGCCTATCCACCGAAAAGAAGGGCCGGGGCGCTTGCTCCGGCCCTTTTTCATTGGCTAGGGTGGATTGAACTGTCCCCCGGCCTCTGCCGGCGGGCTGGGGGATGATAGAATGAAGGCGACGATCGAACGCGCGACGCTCCTCAAGGGGCTTAGCCATGTGCAATCCGTGGTGGAGCGCAGGAACACCATCCCGATCCTGTCCAACGTCCTGATCGAGGCGACGGCGGAAGGCGCGCTCAAGCTGATGGCCACCGACCTCGACCTCCAGATCAACGAGAGCGTGCCGGCGGCGGTTGACCAGCCCGGCGCGACCACCGTTTCCGCGCACACATTGTTCGACATCGCGCGCAAGCTGCCGGAGGGCGCGCAGGTCTCGCTCTCCGCCGCCGAGGGGCGGATGACGATCGTGGCGGGCCGCGCGCGCTTCTCGCTCGGCACGCTGCCGCGCGACGATTTCCCGGTGATCGCGGAAGGCGAGCTGCCGACGCAGTTCGAGATGCCGGCCGAGGCGCTCAAGCAGATCATCGACAAGACGCGATTCGCCATCTCCACCGAGGAGACGCGCTATTATCTCAACGGCATCTTCCTGCACGTCGCCGACGAGGGCGCGCAGCCGGTGCTGAAGGCGGCGGCGACTGACGGCCACCGCCTCGCCCGCGTGACGATGCCGCGTCCCGATGGCGCGGAGGGGATGCCGGACGTGATCGTGCCGCGCAAATGCGTGGCGGAGCTGCGCAAGCTGCTCGACGAGGTGGACGGCTCGGTTGGCGTGTCGCTCTCCGCGACCAAGATCCGCTTCGATCTCGGGCAGGCGATCCTCACCTCCAAGCTGATCGACGGCACCTTCCCGGATTATTCGCGCGTCATCCCGACCGGCAACGACAAGATCCTCAAGATCGACCCCAAGAGCTTCATGGAGGGTGTCGATCGCGTCTCGACCATCGCGACGGAAAAGACCCGCGCGGTGAAGGTCGGGCTGGATCGCGACAAGGTGACGCTCTCCGTCACCAGCCCGGAGAACGGCACGGCGGCGGAGGAAGTGCCGGGCGAATATGTCTCGGCCCCGTTCGAGATCGGCTTCAACAGCCGCTATCTGCTCGACATCCTCGGTCAGATCGACGGCGACATGGTGGAGGTCCACCTCGCCGACGCCGCCGCGCCGACGCTGATCCGCGAGAATGACAAGGCGCCCGCGCTCTACGTGCTGATGCCGATGCGGGTCTGAGGTCTATCCCTTCCGGCCGTATTCCGGCCGGCGTTTCTCGAAGAAGGCGGCGATCGCTTCCTCGAAATCGGGGCCGGAGGCGCAGAGCATCTGGTTGCGGTCCTCCATCGCCACCGCCGCCTCCAGGCTCGGCGCGTCGATCGCCATGCGCAGGCATTCCTTGGTGAGCCTGAGGCCCAGCGGCGCGGTGGTCAGCATCGATTCGATCAGCGGCGCGGCGGCCTCCTCCATCCGGTCGTCGGGCGCCACGCGGCTGACGAGGCCGGTCGCCAGCGCGCGATCGGCGGTGATGAAATCGCCGGTCAGCATGAACTCCGCCGCGACGCTCGCCCCGACCAGCCGGGGGAGGAAATAGCTCACCCCGATATCGCACGCGGACAGGCCGATGCGGATGAAGGCGGCGTTCATCCGCGCCGATTCGCCGGCGATGCGGATGTCGCTCGCCAGCGCCATCGCGAAGCCGCCGCCGCACGCCGGGCCGTGGACGAGGCTGACGATCGGTTGCGGGCAATAGCGCATCTTCATCACGATCTCCGCGATGCTGCGCTGGTGGGCGAGCCGGTCGATCGTGTCGCGCCGCCTGCCGCCCGCCGCCGTCAGGTCCAGCCCCGCGCAATAGCCGCGCCCGGCGCCCTTCAGCACCACCACGCGGCAATCGCGATCGGTGGCGAGGCCGCCGAAATAGCCGGAAAGCTCCGCGATCATCGTGTCGTCCAGCGTGTTGAGCCGGTCCGGCCGGTTCAGCGTCACCCGATCGACCTCGCCCTGCCGCTCGACGATCAGCGTTTCATAGCCCACGCGCCTTCTCCCACGATCTGTTGACGCGCACCTCAACATAACTGATGTTATCCCGCAACAGGATACAGGAGGGCGATGCGTGAAGCTGGGACCGGATATCGCGGCGATCGTCACCGGCGGGGCTTCCGGCCTCGGCCATGCGACGGCGAGCGCGCTGCGCGCGGCGGGGGTAAAGGTCGCGCTGTTCGACAAGAACGAGGAGATCGGGCCAGAGGCGGCGGCGAGGATCGGCGCGACCTTCTGCGCGGTCGACGTGATGGACCAGGCGTCGGTCGACGCCGGCTTCGCGCAGGCGCGCGCGGCGAACGGGCAGGAGCGCATCCTGGTCAACTGCGCCGGCGGCGGCTTCGGCGCGCACAAGACGGTCGCGCGCTCGAAGGAGACGGGCGAGATCGAGCCATATCCGCTCGACAAATATGTGAAGACGATCGAGCTGAACCTGATCGGCAGCTTCCGCTGCATCGTCGGCGCGGCGGCGGGGATGATGACGCTCGATCCGCTGCCGGACGGTGATCGCGGGGCGATCGTCAACACCGCCAGCGTCGCGGGCGAGGAGGGGCAGATGGGGCAGGTCGCCTACGCCTCCGCCAAGGCCGGGGTGATCGGCATGACGCTGCCGATCGCGCGCGACCTGATGGGCGAGGGAATCCGCGTCAACACGATCCTGCCCGGCATCTTCGACACGCCGCTGCTCGCGCGCGCCAAGCCGCAGGTGAAGGCGGCGCTGGCGGCGATGGTGCCCTTCCCGAAGCGGCTCGGCGCGGCGGAGGAATATGCCGCGCTGGCGCTGGAGATGATCCGCAACGGCTATTTCAACGGCGAGGACGTGCGCCTCGACGGCGCGATCCGGATGCAGCCGCGATAGGAGGCGGGCGATGAACTTCGACTATTCCGACGACCAGAAGATGCTGAAGGACGAAGCGCGCCGCTTCCTCGCCGCGAAATGCGACGCAAAGGTGGTGCGCGGCGTGCTCGATCAAGACGACTGTGCCTACGACGCGGCGTTGTGGAGGGCGGTTGCGGCGCAGGGCTGGCTCGGCACCGCGATCCCGGAGAATTACGGCGGGCTTGGCCTCGGCCATGTCGAGTTATGCGCGCTGGCCGAGGAACTCGGCCGCGCCTGCGCGCCGATCCCGTTCGCCTCGACGGTCTATTTCGTCGCCGAGGCGCTGATGCTGTTCGGTAGCGAGGCACAGAAGGCGAAATGGCTGCCCCGGATCGCCGCCGGCGAGGCGATCGGCGCCTTCGCCACCAGCGAGCGCGCCGGGCCGGTGACGCAGGCCTCACTCCACACGGTCGCGACCGGCGGCACGCTGTCCGGCGAGAAGATCCCGGTGACGGACGGCGACGTGGCGGACCTGATCGTCGTGCTGGCGAAGGACGGGATGTATCTGGTGGAAAAGGGCGCGGGCGTCTCGGCGGAGGTGCTCAGGACGCTCGATCCGACGCGCTCGGCGGCGAAGCTCGTCTTCGATCGCGCTCCGGTGGAGCGGCTGGGCGGGGACGACGGCATCGTCGCGATGCAGGCGGTGTTCGATCGCGCGGCGGTGCTGCTCGCCTTCGAGCAGCTCGGCGGGGCGGACCGGTGCCTCGAGATGGCGAAGGATTATGCGCTGGAGCGTTTCGCCTTCGGGCGCGCGATCGCCGGCTATCAGGCGATCAAGCACAAGCTCGCCGATATCTATGTGAAGAACGAGATCGCGCGCTCCAATGCCTATTACGGCGCCTGGGCGCTCAACAGCGCCGCGCCCGAGCTGCCGCTGGCCGCCGCCACCGCGCGCGTCGCGGCGAGCGAGGCATTCTGGTTCGCGTCGAAGGAGAATATCCAGACGCACGGCGGCATCGGCTTCACCTGGGAGGCCGATCCGCAGCTTTATTACCGGCGCTCGCGGCAGTTGAGCCTCGTCGCCGGCGCGCCCGCGACATGGCGCGAGCGGCTGGTGAGCCAGCTCGAAATGCGCAACGCGGCCTGATCGGGGAGAGGAAAGATGGATTTCAATGACACCCCCGAAGAAGCCGGATATCGCGCCGCCGCCCGCGCGTGGCTGG
Source organism: Sphingomonas sp. CL5.1 (assembly GCF_013344685.1). Classification (NCBI taxonomy): domain Bacteria; kingdom Pseudomonadati; phylum Pseudomonadota; class Alphaproteobacteria; order Sphingomonadales; family Sphingomonadaceae; genus Sphingomonas; species Sphingomonas sp. CL5.1. Next base: position 700,456 of record NZ_CP050137.1, on the reverse strand, counting down.
AAAAGAACGTCGCCGGGCACAAGGCGCTCCCCCACGCCGACGACATGGCCGCCGCGCGAAGCTGGCAGGCGCGCAAGGCGGCGGCCGGCTATGCGCAGATCACCTGGCCGAAGGAATGGGGCGGTGGTGGCGGCACGCCGATCCAGAGCGTGATCTTCGGGCAGGAGGAAGCGAAATTCCCCGTCCAGTACGGCTATTTCACCATCGGCCTCGGCATGTGCGTACCGACCGTGATGGCCTTCGCCGACGACGCCACCAAGCGGCGCTTCGTCGGCCCGGCGCTGCGCGGCGAGGAAATCTGGTCGCAGCTCTTCTCCGAGCCGGCCGGCGGATCGGACGTGGCGGCGATCCGCACCCGCGCGGTGCGTGACGGCGATGACTGGGTGGTCAACGGCCAGAAGGTGTGGACCTCCGGCGCGCATTATTCGGATTACGGCATCGTGCTGGTCCGCACCAATGTCGACGTGCCCAAGCACAAGGGGCTGACGATGTTCTGGCTCGACCTGCGCTCGCCGGGGATCGAGATCAGGCCGATCCACCAGATGTCCGGCGGATCGAACTTCAACGAAATCTATTTCACCGACGTGCGCATCCCGGATTCCCAGCGGCTCGGCGCGGTGGACGACGGGTGGAAGGTCGCGCTAGTCACGCTGATGAACGAGCGGTTGGCGGTGGGCGGCGGCACGGGCGCGTCGCCGAAGGAGATCCTCGCGCTGGCGAAGGGTCTCGATGCGGCGGACGGGCCGCTGATCGCGGACCCCGCCTTCCGGCAGCGTCTCGCCGACTGGTATGTGCAGGCCGAGGGGCTGCGCAATACGCGGATGCGCACGATCACCGCGCTCAGCCGGGGGCAGACGCCTGGGCCGGAAAGTTCGATCGGCAAGATCATCGCCGCCAACCAGCTACAGGACCTCGGCAATGCGGCGGTGGAGGCGGAGGGCCAGTACGGGATCATCGCCGATCCCGCGCTGCTGCCGCTCAAGGGCCTGTTCCAGACGGCGGTGATGAACGCGCCCGGCCTGCGCATCGCGGGCGGGACCGACGAGATACTGAAGAACATCATCGCCGAGCGCGTGCTCGGTTTGCCCGGCGAGATCCGCGTCGACAAGGACGCCGCGTTCAGGGACCTGCCGGTGGGGCGTTGAGGAAGATCAGGCGATCACGCTGACGGCGTTGACGTAGATCAGCAGCGCGGCGGTGGCGAAGGAGGCGAAGCCGAGGGCGAGGGGACGGTACATCTTTCTGTCTCTCCGATGAGGCGGGGCGTGCCGATCAGGCGATCGGCACGACGGGAACGGCGGCGCTGACCATCAGCGCGGCGACGAACAGCGCGCCGACGAGGCTCAGGGCATAGTGGCGGGCGGTGGTGAAACGGTCGGTCATGGCTTTTGCTTTCCTGCTTGCCGCCGAGGAATTCGACGGTCGATGCCAACAGGATTGCAGGAGCCGTGCCAGTTTTATAAATTGTCTAAAATCAATTCGTTGTGGAAATCACTCCGCGATAGATGGTGAGATGCGCCACGCTTAATCGGCGCTGAACGCCAACTTAAGGCGCGATTTCCACTCGATCCCGGCCGGCGCGCTTGGCGGCATACAGGGCGGCGTCCGCGCGGGCCATGCCGGCCTCCTGCCGTTCGGCCGCGAAGATGCGCGCGATCCCGGCGGAGATGGTGATCGTGCCGATGAACGCATCGGTGGAGCGCAACCGCAGCCGCCGGCTCGCCACCGCGGCGCGCGCGCGCTCGACCAGCACGCGGGCCTCGTCCAGCTCGACGCCGACGAACAATATGCCGAATTCCTCCCCGCCCAGCCGCGCGACGAGGTGGCCTTCGCATTCGGTGGCGAGCGTATGGCCGATCGTCTTGAGCACGCGATCGCCGACGGCATGGCCGAAATCGTCGTTGACCCGCTTGAAGTGATCGACGTCGCACACCGCGACCACCGCTGAGGTGCCCGGCATGAGCGCGGCATAGGCTTCGTCGAACGCGCGACGGTTGGCCAGTTCGGTCAGCGGATCGAGCCGCGCATTCCCGCGCGCGATGGCGAGCGCGGAGCGCAACTCCTCGGTCTCGCGGGTCGCCACTTCCAGCCGCGCCTCGACCTGCCGGACGCGCTCCAGCATCGCGCCGGTCAGCCGCGCGATTTCGTCGATCCCCTCGCCCAGCGTGTCCTTGCGCATCGCCGCCGCGCTGGCGGCTATGTCGCGGCCGAAGCCCTTCGCCTCGACATGGATGGCGCGAACCGTATCGGCGAACCCGTCGACCTGCGCCTGCGTCTTGGCGATCAGCGCGGCGGCGTCGGCCTGCTCCTCAGGCGTGGGGAGCGAGGGTGCGACTCGCGGCGACTCGCCCGAATATTCCACCGCCGGCCCGGTCACCGCCTCGCCGCCCAGCGACACGATATCGTCGCGTGACAGCCGCACGCCGCCGTCGGTAATCGCCGCGACCGCGCGCGCCAGCTCTCCCTCTGGATCGCTAAGAACGTGATAGGAAAAGGAATAATGCGCCGGCTCGGGGCTGAGTCGATGCTCGGCGAGGAATATCCCGATCCGTTCGAACAGCCCTGGCGGCGCGCTGCCATCCTGTACCTGCCGCGCAGCAATGAACTCCACCGTCACCATCCCTCTGGCGTGCGGCGGCCGCGATTTGCCGGCCGCTGCGTGCGTTGTTCAAAAGGCTGGTATCGGCAAAGGACTAAGAACTTGTGACCAGATGTTAGCGTGTCTTAAGCTTTCGCACCGCTTCCAGTGTTGATGTAATATGTTCCGCAGGGCTCATGTCACTGTGGACGAAGACGATTTTGCCGCTGCGATCGATGACGTAACTGGTGCGGTTGGTAACTTGCCGGCCATTGATCGCGCGCGGCAGCGATACGTCATAGCCTTGCACGATGTTCGGCCCGGCGCTGGCCACCGCGAACTTGCCGGCGCATTCGGCGGAGGAAAATTTCTGCAGGTCCTCGACGGTATCGGCGGACATGCCGATCACCGTCGCCCCCGCCGCGCGGAATTCGTCGACCTTCTCGGCGAAGGCGCGCGCCTCGGCGTTGCAGCCAGGCGTGAAGGCGGCCGGGAAGAAATAGAGCACGACCGGCCCATGGCGCAGCTTCTCCGCGAGGCTGATGCGCACCACCTTGCCGGCGATCGCGCCGCGCGTGGTGAAATCGGGTGCCTTGGCGCCCGGCGCGAGCGTGGCGGCGGCGGGAGCGGCGAGCGCCACGGCGGCGGTGGCGGCGAACAGCGGGAGCAGGCGCATGACGAGGTCTCCTTGCGTATGCGCCGATCCTAGCGCGATCGCGCCGGGTGCGATAGGCGCGTGGCCATGCCGATCCGCCAAGCAGATATCGACCTTGCGCTCCGTCTCGCCGATGCGGCGGGGGAGGCGATCCGTCCCTATTTCCGCGCCGAACATGGCGTGGAGATCAAGGCGGACCATTCCCCCGTCACCCTCGCCGATCGCGCGGCCGAGGCGGCGATGCGCCGCATCCTCGATGCCGAGCGTTCGGGCGACGGGATCGTCGGCGAGGAATATGGCGTCAAGGAGGGCGTCAGCGGCCGCCAATGGGTGCTCGATCCGATCGACGGCACGCGCAGCTTCACCGCCGGCCGCGCGATCTTCGGCACGCTGATCGCGCTGGTCGAGGAGGGCTGGCCGATGCTCGGCATCATCGACCAGCCGGTGCAGCGCGAGCGCTGGCTCGGCGCGGCGGGGCGGCCGACGACGCTCAACGCGCGCGAGATCCGCACGCGGCCCTGCGCGACGCTGGAGGGGGCGCTGCTCGCCACGACCAGCCCGCACGCCTTCACCGGAGAGGAAGCGGACGGCTTCCTCGCGCTGGTCGCGGCGGTGTCGGGCGGCCATGCGCGGCAGGGGCCGATCTATGGCGGCGACTGCTACAATTACGGGCTGCTCGCGGCGGGACAGCTCGATCTGGTGTGCGAGGCGGGGCTGGCGCTCTACGACTTCGCCGCGCTGGTGCCGGTGGTGGAGGGCGCGGGCGGGCGGATGTGCGACTGGAACGGCGACCCGCTGACCTCGGCGAGCGGCGGGCAGGTGCTGGCGATCGGCGATCCGGCGCGGACCGACGAGGTGCTGGAGGCGCTGCACGGCCACGCGCATGGGGACGGCCACGATCACCATTGAGCGGCATAATGCGGCTTACCGGCTGGCTGTGAGGTTCCGCTGAAGTTGCTGATAGACGCCGAGCCGATCGGTGATCTGCCAGTGGCCGGTCAACCGATCCGCATCGTCGAAAAAGTAGATCGTCGCGCCGGACATGTGGATCGGCTTGCCGGTGGCCGGAAAGCCGGGGAGATCGCCCACATGGGTTCCGGCCCATAGCCAGGTCATTGCGACGCCGCCGCCATCGGCCAACATCTCCTGGACATCGAATTGCTGATCCGGGAATGCCGCGCGCGATAGCCTGACGCGATCCTTGAAGCCCGCCGGATCGAGCGTCATGCCTTCCCACGGGTCGCCCGGATCGTGGACGACGGTATAGGCGCCCGCAAGATATCCGTCCGCCGCATCCAGTTTCCCCTCGTTCCAGACGAGTTCGATGAAGCGCTTCAGGCGCGTCTTGCGCGAAAGGGCGTTCACGAACAAACCCGATCCGTCGCCTCCAGCATCGCGACGATATCCGCCGGATAGATCGTTTCCGGCCAGCCCGCGATCTCCTCGCGCGCGAACCAGCGCCATTGCGTCATCACCCGCCGCTCCAGCGCGGTGTGGCGCGACGAATCCACCGCCGCCCCGTCGATATCGACGCGGAACCAGCGTTCGTCGGCGACCACCTCGACCCGCTCGATGGTGAGGAACTCGACGGTGCGCTGCGCCACTTCCGGGCCGGGATCGGCGTGGATGCCGGTTTCCTCCAGCAATTCGCGGCGCGCGGCTGCGGCGTGGCTCTCGCCCGGATCGACCGCGCCGCCCGGCGTGCACCAGAAGGGCGGCCGCTCGTCAGCGGTATCGAAGCGGAACAGCAGCACGCGGCCCGCCGCGTCGACCAGCAGGATGCGCGCGGCGGGGCGCTCGGCCCTCACGCCGCTTCCCCCGGCGCGACGGCGCGGATGGCGAGCGCGTGGACGTGATCGCGCAGCAGCTCGGCCAGCGCCTGGTTGACCAGCCGCTGTCGCTGGACGCGCGACCGGCCGGCGAAGGCGGCGCTCTCCACGACGACGCGGAAATGGCTCTCGCCCGATCCGTCGTCGCCCATATGGCCGCGATGCTGCGCGCTTTCGTTGATCACGTCGAGGCGCGTGGGGGCGAGCGCGGCGGTGAGCCGGGCGGCGATTTCCCGGGCGATCGGGCCGGTGGCGATGTCGGTCATCGTCCCTATATAGCGGGCTTTTCCGTGAAAGGCTCGGGACAGGTGCGCGAAAGGAAGGAACGACCGAACACGCGCTTTCACGGGCGGGTCGCGGGCGATCGCCCCTGCGCCGCGCCGGGCTGCGCCGAGGCGGGCGAGTTCCGCGCGCCGCCGCTCGACGGCGCGGCGGGCGGCTATGATGGACCACCCGCCTTCCGCTGGTTCTGCCTCGATCATGTCCGCGCCTTCAACGCGGGCTATAATTATTTCGAGGGCATGAGCGCCGAGGAGATCCACGCCGCGCAGCGCCCGATCGCCGGATGGGAGCGCGAGGCGCGGGCCTTCGCGCGCGCCGGCACCGATGCCGGCCCGCGCTGGGCGGATTTCGTCGATCCGCTCGACGCGATCAGCGCGCGCTTCCGCCGCGAGAGCGCGCCCGAGCGCAAGGACGGCAAGCCGCTGTCCGGGCAGGACCGCGCCAGCCTGAAGGTGCTGGGGCTGGAGCCGGATGCCGATCGCACCGCGCTGCGCCGCCGCTATTCGGAGCTGGTCCGCCGCTACCATCCCGATCGCAACGGCGGCGACCGCAGCCATGAGAACACGCTGGCGAAGGTGATCGCGGCCTATCAGCAATTGCGGCAGGCGCCGGCCTTCGCCTGAAGATCATCCCTCGCGCTTCATCCGTTCCCGCCGCGCCTTCTCGCCTCCGCTCGGCTCGCTGAGCTGGAAGTCGCCGATCGGCACCGCGCCGGCCGGTTCATAGGTCGCGATCGTCACGCCGGTCGTCGACACCCGATGCTCGACGAGCCTAAGCGCGAAAGGCGGGGTGCCGGGGCCGAACAGCCGCTTGCCCGCGCCGAGCACCACAGGGAAGGTCATCAGGAACAGCCGGTCGACCAGCCCCGCCGCGAACAGCGCGGGATACAGGGTGCTGCTGCCCTGGATCAGCAGGTCCGGCCCGTCGGACGCCTTGACCGCCGCGATCTCATCTATGCTGCCGACGCGGCGGCTGTTCCGCCATTCCAGCGGTTCGTCGCCGCGCGTCGCGACGAACTTGGTCACGCCGTCGAACAGCGCCCCCATCGGATCGCCCGACCCGACATAGGGCCAGTGCGCGGCGAATATCTCCCATGTCTTGCGCCCGAGCAGCAGGTCGAACGGGCCGTCGAACACGCCGCCCATCGCCTGCCCCATCATCTCGTCCCACAGGCACGCCGACCAGCCGCCGAGCGTGAAGCCGCCGGTCCAGTCCTCGCCCGGTCCGCCCGGCGCCTGCATCACGCCGTCGAGCGACTGGAACACGCCGCCGACGAGCTTACGCATCGGCCGCCTCGGTCAGGCGGCGCGCCACCTCCGCAAGCTGGTCGGCGCAGATGCCCCAGCCCTCGGCGAAGCCCATCTCGTCATGCGCTTTCGTGTCGGCGGCGTTCCAGTGGCGCGCGCTGGCGCGATAGGCGGTGCGGCCATCGGGCGCGTCGGCGAGCGTGAACATGCCGACGATCGCCACCGGCCGGGCCGCCTGCGGCGCCCAGCCTTCGCCGAGCGCGTTGGTGAAGACGATCCGCTCGCCCGGCACCACTTCCAGCAACATGCCGTCGCCGCCGTGCACCTCGCCCTCCGGCCCGTGCATCGCGAGATGGAAGCGCCCGCCCGAGCGCCATTCGAGCGCGACGATCTCCGTCGCCCACGGGCGCGGGCACCACCATTCGGCGAGATGATCGGTCATCGCCCGCCACACGGCAGCGCGCGGCGCATCGATGACGCGCTCGATCGCCAGTTCGCAAGCATCGCCGCTCACGCCGGAAGCTCCTCGCCGCGCCGCGCGCGCTCGATCGCGGCGATGTCGATCTTGCGCATCGTCATCATCGCCTCGAACACGCGCTTCGACACTGCCGGATCGGGATCGCTCATCGCGTCCATCAGCACGCGCGGCGTGATCTGCCACGAATAGCCCCAGCGGTCCTTACACCAGCCGCACGCGCTTTCCGCGCCGCCCTCGCCGACGATCGCGTTCCAGTAGCGGTCGGTCTCCTCCTGCGTCTCGGTATAGACCAGGAAGCTGACCGCCTCGTTCGGCTTGAAGTTCGGCCCGCCGTTCAGCCCCATGAACGGCTGGCCGAGCACCGTGAACAGCACGGTCAACTCGCTGCCCTTCGTCCCGCCGGGGAAATCGGACGGCGCGTTGCTTGCCTGCTCGACATGGCTGTCGGGGAAGGTGCGGGCATAGAATTCCGCCGCCTTGCGGGCTTCGCCGTGGTCGAACCACAGGCAGGTGCGCATCTTGATCATGGTTCCTCTCCGTTACTTGCGCGGGCCGACGAGGCCGATCCGGAAGCCGTGCGCGTCGGATATGTTGGCGGAATAGTCGCCGCCGGGAATCGGATCGGGGCCTTGCATCAACGCGCCCTGATGCGCCCTGGCCGCTTCGATCGCGGCGTCGATGTCGGGGACGTTGACGTACCAGTTCCACCGCGCGGGCGCGCCGCTCAGGCTGCTCGACATCACCGCGCCGGGGCGGAAATCCGCGCCTTTGCCGATGAAGGCATAGTCGCCCATCTCGCCCATCGGCATCGCGCCGGCCTTCTCCCAGCCGAACATCGCGCCATAGAAGGCGAAGGCGCCGTCCGGGTCCGGCGTCGCCAGCTCGACCCACACGCCATGCCCGAACGCTCCCGGCGCGGCGGCGAACGCGCGCGAGCCTTCGGGGTCGGCGCCGGTCAGCAGGTTGAAGCCGATGCCCTGGGGATCGGCCACGGCGGCGAATCGGCCGACGTGCGGGATGTCCATCGGCCCGAAATGGACCGCGCCGCCCAGTTCCTTCACCCGCGCGGCGGCCGCGTCGACGTCCGCCACGCCGAAATAGACCCCCCAGCCGACGGACGCAGACGCGCCCGGCGGCGGCGCCATCAGCCCGGCGATCCGCTCGCCGTCCGGGGCGGTGGCGATGCGATAGCCGCCATGCTCCGCCATCGCGGATAGCGCGATCGCCCAGCCGGCGACATGTCTGTAGAAATCCAGCGATCCGTCCGGGTCGGGTGTCGTCAGCTCGAACCAGACCGGCGTGCCTTCCATGTTGCCCATCGTCGCTCTCCTAGGCTCGGCGGGTGTCGAAGATCGGCGCGAAGCCGCCGAAGATCGCGAGCTGGCCGTTCCACGGCGGCGGATTGTCGCGCATCCGGCCGTCCTGCATCAGCGCGGCCATGCCGGCGTCGCGCGTCGCCTTGTCGGGCCATTCGATCCAGCCGAACACCACCGTCTCGCCCGCCGGGGCCTGCACCGCGCGGCGGAAATCGGTGACCTTGCCGTCCGGCACGTCCGCCCCCCAGCCGTCCACCGCGCGCGTCGCGCCATGTTCCTGGAAGATCGCGCCGATCGCTCGCGCGCTGTCGATGAAGGCGCCGCGCTCGCCGTCCGGCACGGAGGCGACGATGCCGTCGACATAGCCGAACGGCCGCTCGCCGCCGCTATCGTAATCCACGTCATAGCCGGCGTAGATCATCCGCTGCATGTCGAACGGAATCGGGCCGTCCGGCTCCATCCTCTTGTCGTTCATGATGCTTTCGGTCGCCTTGTCGCAGGTCGCGCGGTCGGGCCATTCGATCCATGAGAAGACGACATTCTCGTCATCCGCGGCGTTCACCGCCTTGCGGAAATCGGTGCGCGTGCCGTTCATCACGTCGTCGCCCCAGCATTCCACATGGCGGATCGCGCCATATTCGGCGAATGCCGGCGCGGCCTTGGCGGCGGCGGCGATATAGGCGTCGCGGTCGGCGTGTTTCACCGGCACGACGAATCCCTGGAAGTAACGCATGATTCTGCTCCTCAGGCGGCTGCGGGCCGATCGAAGGTGGCGAGATGGTCGGCCATCGCCTTGCGGTGCGCCGGCCGCGCCTCGCCGCGCGCGACATAGGCGGCGAGGCGCGGGAAGCGATCGAGCACGCCTGTCCCGCGCAATTGCCCGAGCACCGACACCATCATCAGGTCGCCGATGGTGAACTCGTCGCCCTCGAGCCACTGCCTGTCGCCGAGCGCGGTCTCGAGATCGGCGAGCCGGCCGTCGAGGTCCGCCACCACCTTGTCGTGCCGCGTCGCGGACCACGGCTGGTCGGCCTCGAACAGGTCGTTGACCGCCAGCGCCGCCACCCACGGCTCGACCGAGTTGAGCGCGGCGACCAGCCACTGGATCGCCCGCGCCCGCGCGACCGGATCGGCGGGGATCAGCTTCCCCGCCTTCTCGCAGATATGCAGCACGATCGCGCCGGATTCGAACATCTCCAGCGCGCCGTCGCGATACGCCGGCACCTGCCCGAACGGCTGGAGCCGGCGATGCTCCGGCCCCTTGGCGTCGGCGATTAGCACCGTCTCATAGGGCTGGCCGACCTCCTCGCAGGCCCAGCGCGGGCGGATATCGCGGACGAAACCGCGCGCGAACTCCGGCACCCAGCCGAAGGTGATGATCTGGGGTTTGTCCGGCATCTCTCTCGTCCTCGTTATTCGTATGACGTGTCAGCCGTGGGCCGGCGCGAGCGCCTGTTCGGCCGCCGCCATGTTCATCCAGAACGGGCCGAAGCCGTGGCCGTCGAGATCCTCGAACGCGCGGCTGTACATATAATCCTCGTTCTCCGGATCGTGCAGCTCGCGCCCGCCGGCGGCGAGCGCCGCTTCGGTGATCGCGTCGACCGCGTCGCGGCTGTCGAACGACAATGCGATCAGCGCGCCGCTGCTCGTCTTCGCGTCGATGATCTTCTTGTCGGTGAAGGTGGAATAGAAGGAATGGTCGAGCAGCATGAACGCGATCGTGTCCGACCATTCCATCGCCGACGCCCGCTCGTTCGAGAACATCGGATTCTTCGTCATCCCGATCGCCTCGTAGAACGCGGTCGATTTCGCGACATCGGCCACCGGCAGGTTCACGAAGATCATTTTTGCCATTGGAAACCTCTCCATTTTCGAATCGGGTGCTTGCGATGGGTGCGCTTTAAAGTTATAAAAAGCAACCATGAAGTTAGAAAAAGTGACTAAACGAAGCGGGACGACGACGAAGCGTTGGTATGACGACGCCTGCGGCACGGCGTTGGCGATGGAGCTGGTCGGCGAGCGCTGGGCGCTGCTGATCGTGCGCGAGCTGATGTTCGGCGCGCGTCGCTTCGGGGAACTGAAGGCGTCGCTCACCGGGATCAGCGCGAATGTATTGACGCAGCGGCTGGAGGGGCTTGAGAAGGCGCATATCCTGAAGCGCCGCAAGCTGCCGCCGCCCGCCAACGTGCAGGTCTATGAGCTGACCAGTTGGGGCTATCAGGCGGAGGACGCGATCAAGGTGCTTGGCGCATGGGCGGCGCGCTCGCCGGAGCATGACCGGACGTTGCCGCTGTCCGCCGCCTCGATGATGCTGTCGCTGCGCACGATGATCGACGCGGAGAAGGCGCGCGCGCTGCCGCCGATGACGGTCGGCTTCGCCTTCGGCCCCGAATCGTTCGTCGCGCGGCTGGCGGACGGCGCGCTGCCGATCGTGCGCGGGGAGGGCGAAACCGACGCGCATTTCGCCACCACCGCGCGATTCATGGCCAATATCGTCTATGGCAAATGGCCGATCGAGGCGGCCGAGGCGGAGGGCGCTTTGGTGTTCATCGGCGACCGCGACAAGGCGCGCGCCTTCATCGACCTGTTCGCGCTTCCGCCCAAGGCAGAGGTTGAATAACGGGGGCCGCCGCGCCTAAGGCGTGTGCGAGATTCCGCGAGGCGCGCATGACCGATATTCCGAACACCCAGCCCGACAGCCGCGAGACGACGATCCTCGACGCGCCAGACAAGGTCGTCAGCGTCCGCGAGATGTTCGGCATCGACAGCGACATGCAATGCCCCGCGTTCAGCGAGGCGGACGAGCGCGTGCCCGATCTCGACCCCGCCTATGTGTTCGATCCCGATACCACGCTGGCGGTGCTCGCGGGCTTCGCGCACAACCGCCGCGTGATGGTGCAGGGCTATCACGGCACCGGCAAGTCGACGCATATCGAGCAGGTGGCGGCGCGCCTCAAATGGCCGTGCATCCGCATCAATCTCGACGCGCATATCAGCCGCATCGACCTCGTCGGCCGCGACGCGATCGTGCTGCGCGACGGCCAGCAGGTGACGGAATTCCGCGAGGGCCTGCTGCCCTGGGCGCTCCAGACGCCGACCGCGCTGGTGTTCGACGAATATGACGCCGGCCGCCCCGACGTGATGTTCGTGATCCAGCGCGTACTGGAGACGGAGGGCAAGCTCACCCTGCTCGACCAGAATCGCGTGATCCGCCCGAACCCGTATTTCCGGTTGTTCGCCACCGCCAACACGGTCGGCCTCGGCGACACGAGCGGCCTCTATCACGGCACGCAGCAGATCAACCAGGGCCAGATGGACCGCTGGAACATCGTCGTCACCTTGAACTACCTGCCGGCGGCGACCGAGGCGCAGATCGTGCTCGCCAAGTCCGGCGAATACGACAAGCCGGAGGGCAAGAAGGTGGTCGAGGACATGGTCCGCGTCGCCGACCTGACCCGCAAGGGCTTCATCAACGGCGATATCTCCACCGTGATGTCGCCGCGCACCGTCATCACCTGGGCGCAGAACGCCTTGATCTTCAAGGACGTCGGCTTCGCCTTCCGCCTCTCCTTCCTCAACAAGTGCGACGAGGCGGAACGGCCGCTGGTGGCGGAATATTACCAGCGCGTGTTCGGCAAGGACCTGCCCGAAAGCGTGGTGGGGAAAGCCTGACCGGCGCGGGCGATGGCTGAACGCACCCCGCTCGACCTGTTCAAGGAGGTGCTCGGCGGCACGGCGCGCGCGCTGGCCGACGAGCCGGAGGTGGAGCTTGCCTTCACCGCCGACGCGCCGGCGCAGTCGGGCAAGCATCTCAAGGTGCCGATGCCCGCGCGCGCGCTGCCGGCGGAGCAGGTGGCGGAGGCGCGCGGCTTCGCGGACAGCTTCGCGCTGCGCCTCAGGCACCACGATCCGGCGATGCATCTGCGCGCCGCGCCGCACGAGGCGGTGGCGCGCGCGGTGTTCGACGCGGTGGAGAATGCCCGCGTCGAGGCGCTCGGCAGCCGGGGCTATGCCGGCATCGCCGACAATCTAGCGACCGCGCTCGACGTGAAGCTCCGGTCCGACCCGATCACCCGCGCCCGCACGCGCGAGGAGGTGCCGCTGTCCACCGCGCTCGGCCTGCTCGTGCGCGAGCGGCTGACCGGGCGCGAATCGCCGGCGATCGCCGCGCCGGGCCTCGCCCTGGTGCGCGAGTGGATCGACGAGAAGGCGGGGGCGGACCTCGATTCGCTCGCGCTGGCGCTCGACGACCAGCGCGCCTTCCAGGGCCTCGCGCGCAAGCTGCTCGAAGACCTCGACCTGACGCAGGGCGACGAACTGCCCGAGGACAGCGAGAGCGACGACGAGGGCGCCGACGATCAGGAGAATGACGAGAAGGGCGATCAGGACGAGGACGGCGAGGGGCAGGGCGAGGCGCAGGCGGAGGCGCGCGGCGAGCAAAGCGACGCCGAGAGCGAGGACGGCGAAGGCCAGGAAATGGGCGACGACGTCCAGGACATGGACGGCGAGCCGGGCGACGAAGGCGAGGAGGGGATGCAGCCGGTGCGCCCCAACCGTCCCTTCGCCGATCTCTCCCCGCAATTCGACTATCGCGTCTGGACCACCGATTTCGACGAGGTGATCGCCGCGACCGACCTGTGCGACGCGGACGAGCTGGTGCGGCTGCGCGCCTATCTCGACCAGCAGCTCGTCCACCTGCAATCGGTCGTGTCGAAGCTCGCCAACCGGCTCCAGCGCCGGCTGATGGCGCAGCAGAGCCGCTCGTGGGACTTCGATCAGGAGGAAGGGCTGCTCGACGCGGCGCGACTGGCGCGCGTGGTGGTCAGCCCGGACATGTCGCTGTCGTACAAGATCGAGCGCGACACCGAGTTCCGTGACACGGTGGTGACGCTGCTGATCGACAATTCCGGCTCGATGCGCGGGCGGCCGATCTCGATCGCGGCGATCTCCGCCGACATCCTCGCGCGCACGCTGGAGCGCTGCGGGGTCAAGACCGAGATTCTCGGCTTCACGACGCGGGCGTGGAAGGGCGGGCAGAGCCGTGAGGCGTGGCTCGCCGCCGGCCGTCCGCCGCAGCCGGGGCGGCTCAACGATATCCGCCACATCGTCTATAAAAAGGCCGACGAGCCGTGGCGCCGCGCGCGCACCTCGCTCGGGCTGATGATGCGCGAGGGGCTGCTCAAGGAGAATATCGACGGCGAGGCGCTGATGTGGGCGCACGCGCGGCTGGTCGCGCGGCCCGAGGAGCGGCGCATCTTGATGGTGATATCGGATGGCGCGCCGGTCGACGATTCGACGCTCAGCGTCAATTCCGGCTCCTATCTCGAACGGCACCTGCGGCAGGTGATCGACTGGATCGAGAAGCGCTCGCCGGTCGAGCTGGTGGCGATCGGCATCGGCCATGACGTGACGCGCTATTACAGCCGCGCGGTGACGATCATGGATGTCGACCAGCTTGGCGGCACGATCATCGAGCAACTCGCCGCGCTGTTCGACACGCCGTGATCGACGCGCCCGCCGGGGGCTTCGTCGGCCCGGTCAAGCGATCGATCACCATCGCCGGGCACCAGACCTCGGTGAGCCTGGAGCCTATCTTCTGGCACGCGCTGGAGAAGGCCGCGGCGACGCGCGCGCTGCCGCTCAGCGCATTGGTGGCGGAGATCGATGCGCTGCGCATCGTCCAGCCCGATCCGCCCAATCTTGCCAGCGCATTGCGCTGCTGGCTGTTCGATACATTTTGCGACGATGATGAGAATATTTCGCAATAGCGTTGACTATGCGAACCACTCTCAATAGCGGGATGCCCGAAAGGGGATTTTCGTGTCGAACAAGTCCAAGTCATTTCTGGCGCTGTCGTGCGTCGGGTTCATCGCCAGCGCCCCCGTGGCCGTGGCCGCGCCGGCCGGCGGCGCCGATGCGCCGGAAGCCGATGGCGATGCCGTCCGGCATTCCGACGTGGTCGTGACCGGCGAGCGCGAGCGCCGCGACGCCAATCCGAAATTCATCGCCCCGCCGGTCGATACGCCGCGCTCGATCGTGGTGCTGCCGGCGGAGACGATCGAGCAGACCGGTTCCGCGACGCTCGCCGATGCGCTGCGCACCGTCCCCGGCATCACCTTCGGCGCGGCCGAGGGCGGCAACCCGATCGGCGACCGCCCTTTCATCCGCGGCTTCGACAGCCAGGGCTCGACCTATGTCGACGGCGTGCGCGATTTCGCGTCGCAGAGCCGCGAGGTGTTCGCGGTGGATTCGATCCAGATCATCCGTGGCTCGGACACCACGCTCGGCGGGCGCGGCAATGCCGGCGGCACGATCAACATCATCTCCAAGACGCCGCAGAAGGAGAGCTTCGCCCGCGCCACCGCGAGCTACGGCACGGCCGACTACAAGCGCTTCACGGCGGATGTGAACCAGCGCGTCTCCGACATGATCGCGGTGCGCGTCGAGGGCATGTTCCACGATCAGGACGTCGCCGGCCGCGACGCGATCTGGCAGCGCCGCTGGGGCGTCGCGCCGTCGATCACGATCGGCGTGGATTCGCCGACCCGGCTGACGATCGGCTATTATCATATGCACAGTAACGAGTTGCCGGATTCCGGCATCCCGTATCTCTACACGATCGGCAATGTCCCCAGGACGGGCTATGTCCTGTCGGAGCCGGCAATTGGCCATGTCACCACCGCCAACGGCCAGTCGGGCTATGTCGATCGCTCGACCTTCTACGGGCTCAAGGATCGCGATTTCCGCGATACCGACATCGATCAGGCGACGATCCGCGCGGAGCATGACTTCGGCGGCATCACGTTGCGCAACACCTCGCGTTTCACCCACAATTGGCAGGCGTACATCTTCCTGCTGCCGGACGATTCGCAGGGCAACGTCTATAACACCGGGCAGGTGTGGCGGCGGGCCAACACGCGTTATGGTTATGCGGATTCGATCGTCAATCAGACCGACTTGTTCGGCAAGTTCGACACCGGCGCGATCAAGCACAGCTTCGCGATCGGCGCCGAGCTGGCGTGGGAGAAGGCGCGGCGCGGCGCGTTCGTGACGCGCGGCTTCGTCAACTCCTCGGGCAGCGAACTGCTTTCGACTGGTGGCACGATTTCCCCGCGTTGCAACCCGACGACCGTGTCGCGCTATTATTGCACGAGCATCTTCAACCCGAATCCAAACGATCCGTGGGTGAATTATGCGAGCGATACATCCACCACGCCGGCGCCGATCTCGCGTACCCAGCCGATCGCCGAGACGCAGAACGATGCCAATACGATCGGTATCTACGGCTTCGACTCGATCACGCTCGCCGAGCCGCTGATCCTGAACCTCGGCCTGCGCTATGACCGCTTCCATTCGCGCGTCCGGCCTGGCCAGCCGCTCACCGCGACGCAGGCGATCCAGTTCGAACGCACCGACGAATTGTTCAACTGGCAGGCAGGCCTGGTTTTCAAGCCGACGCACAACACGAGCCTGTATGCCAGCTACGCCACCGCCGCGACGCCGCCGAACAGCCTGCTCGGCGAGGGGTCGGAAGGCAACGCGCTGCCGACCACCACTGCGGCCGCCAGCGTGCTCGACGCGCTGAAGCCGGAAAAGACCAAATCCTATGAGGTCGGGGCCAAGGCGGACCTGCTCGGCGGCCGGCTGAGCCTCTCCGCCGCGGCGTTCCAGACCGACACGGACAATGCCCGCGTCACCGGCGACGACAATACCGTCCAGTTCATCGGCAAGCGCCGCATCCGCGGCGTCGAGCTGAGCGTCAACGGCACGATCCTGCCGGGCTGGACGATCTTCGGTGGCTATACGCACCTCGATCCGAAAATCGTCGATGGCGGCTTCAGCTCGCTCAGCGTGGCCGCGAACGGCCCGGCGAAGGCGACGACAGTGCTGGTCCCATCGGTCAACAATGGCAAGCAGGCGCCGCAGACGGCGAAGGACAGCGTCTCGCTGTGGACCAACGTCACTCTGTTCAGTCGGCTCCAGATCGGCGGCGGCGTCTTCTATTTCAGCCGCGTTTTCGGTGGCTACGCCGACAACCGCAGCGCCTCGCAGGACACCAGCGGCAACATCACCGTGAAGCCCGCGACGACGGTGCTGGCGCGCTCGGTGCCGGGCTATACGCGGTTCGATGCGCGGCTCGGCTATGATATCACCGAGCGGGTGAACCTCAGCGTCAACGTCCAGAATCTGACCGACAAGACCTATTTCTCCCAGGCCTATGCATCGCATTATGCGACGATCGCGCCGGGCCGGTCGGCGTTCGCCACGCTGTCGGTGCGTTACTGACGCGGGTGGGCGAGACCGCGTCCCTGACGCGCGAGGAAATCGCCGCGCGCCTCTCCGGTCCGCCGGAGGAGCGCGCGGCGTTCCTGCTTCGGCTCGCCGAGGAAGGCGTGGCGGATGCGCAGGCATTGTTCGGCCAGCTCCTGCTCGACGGCAACGGCGTGGCGCGTGACGAGCGCGCCGCGTTCCACTGGTTCGAGCGTGCCGCTCGGCAGCATCATGCGATGGCGCTCAACATGGTCGGGCGCTGCTACGATCTCGGTTGGGGCGTCGCGGTGGACAAGGCGCGCGCGGCGGAATGCTTCCGCGTCGCGGCGGCGCGCGGGCTGCCTGAGGCGCAATATAATTACGCCACGGCGCTGGCGCTCGGTGTCGGCGTGGCGGAGGACAAGCCCGCCGCGCTCGCGTTGTTCGAGCAGGCGGCGGCGGCCGGCTATGCCAAGGCGATCAACCATGTCGGCAGTTTCGCCGAAGACGGTTGGGTGGCCCCGCGCGACATGGCCAAGGCGGCCGATTGCTATGCCCGCGCGGCCGGGGGCGGCGATTTTCGCGGCTGCTTCAATCACGCGCGGATGCTGGCGGAAGCGGGCGATCTGGAGGAGGCACTGGCGTGGCTGCGCCGCGCGGGCGAGCTTGGCAACGAACGGTTCGTCGCCAAGGCGCTGGCGTGGCTGGCGGCGAGCGACGTCCCCGGCTTCGCGACTCGCGGCGTGGCCGCGCTGAAGGAAGGTGCAGGATGCTGATCGCGATCTCCGATGTGCTCGACGCGGGCGGCGTGGCGCGGTTGCGCGCGCTGATCGATGCCGCCGAATGGATCGACGGCAACGCGACCTCCGGCCCGCAATCCGCGCTCGCCAAGCGCAACCAGCAGCTCGCGGAGGAAAGCGCCGCCGCGCGCGAGGCGGGGAACATCGTGCTCGACGCGCTGGCCCGCTCCCCGCTGTTCGTTGCCGCCGCGCTGCCGCTCAAGGTCTATCCGCCGCTGTTCAATCGCTATGAGGGCGGGGAGACGTTCGGCCAGCATGTCGACAATGCCGTGCGCATCCGGCGCGGCAGCGATTTCCGCATCCGCAGCGATCTTTCGGCCACCCTGTTCCTCGCCGACCCCGACAGCTACGACGGCGGCGAACTGGTGATCGAGGGGCAGTTCGGCGAGCAGAGCGTCAAGCTGCCCGCCGGGCATATGGTGCTCTATCCCGCCTCCAGCCTGCATCGTGTGTCGCCGGTGACGCGCGGCGCGCGGATCGCGTCATTCTTCTGGATCCAGTCGATGGTGCGCGACGAGGGCGCGCGCCGCATCCTGTTCGAGCTGGATCAGTCGGTGCAGTCGATCGGGCAGGATCGCGGACAGGACGATGCCGAGGTGATCCGGCTGACCGGCGTCTATCACAACCTGCTGCGCCGCTGGGCGGACGTCTGAGCGGCAACGGCCAAATCCTAGGCCTGCTGGATATATTCCCGCATCGCCGCCGCGTCGGCCTCGATCTTCTCGATGCGGTATTTCACCAGATCGCCGATCGAGACGATGCCGATGACGCGCCCGTCCTCCACCACCGGCAGGTGGCGTATCCGCCGCCGCGTCATCAGCGAGAGCGCGGCGAGCACCGGCTCGGCGAGGGCGACGGTATGTGCCGGCGCGGTCATCGTCTCGGATACCGGGCGTTGCAGCGTCGCGGTGTCGCCGTCGCGCAGCCCGTGGATCACGTCGCGCTCGGAAAAGACGCCGACCACCGCGCCACCGTCGATCACCGGGACGGCGCCGATCCGGTGCTTCGCGAGCAGCGCGATCGCCTCCGCCACCGTCTGCGTCGGGCTGACGTAGATCACGTCCCGCCCCTTGTTGCCGAGGATCGCCGCGATCGTCATCGTCCGTCTCCTGCCATGTCGGGCTGGCAGCGTCTCACTTTTCCGGGCTAATGGCAAAGGATGAACGAGCATAAATCCGGGCTGGACGACCCCGAATCCGCACGCTTCGCCTGGGCGCGCTTCCGCCGCATCCTGATGTGGATGGGGCTGGCGGGCGTGATCGCGGCGATCGTCTCGGTCTGGGCGCTCGGGCGGATCTACGGCACGCTCGGCTGGGTCGCGACGCTGGCGACGATCGGCGGCGTCGTAGGCACCGTGCTGATGGCCGGCGCGCTGATGGGCCTCGCTTTCCTCAGCTCCGGCACC
Source organism: Sphingomonas sp. CL5.1 (assembly GCF_013344685.1). Lineage (NCBI taxonomy): Bacteria > Pseudomonadati > Pseudomonadota > Alphaproteobacteria > Sphingomonadales > Sphingomonadaceae > Sphingomonas > Sphingomonas sp. CL5.1. The sequence goes on along the minus strand of NZ_CP050137.1, from coordinate 681,616 downwards.
GGGCATGACGAGGCGGTGGACGATCGCGACCGGCGCTGACCGGCGTGGACTGGATAAGCAAAAGGGCCGGTTCCATCTGCGAGGAACCGGCCCTTTTCGTCGATCCCGCAATGGATCAGTTCGCGCCGGCTTCCGCGCCGACCGTGCGGCGGCGGCGGGTGCGCGGCTTTGGTGCCTCGACCGGCTCGCCCTCGCTGGCGACCACACCCTCTGGCGGCACCGCGCCGAGCGACGGCGGCAGGCGATCGGCGCCGAGCGCTTCGACCTGCTCGGTCTCCGGCAGCGGATTGCGGCGCGGACGGCCACGACGCGGGCGTGGCGCCTCGACCGGGGCGCTGTCGGCGCTTTCCTCCGCCACGGCCGGGGCGGGCGCTTCCTCACGCGCCGGCTCGGCGGCTATAGGGGCTGGCGCCTCGTCGCGGCGATCATAGCGGCGCTCGCGTCCATTGCGCTCCTCGCGACCTGCGCGTTCCTCGCGACCGGCACGTTCCTCGCGCCCGTTGCGCTCCTCGCGCCAGGCGCGTTCCTCGCGGCGGCCCTCGTCGCCGCGCGACGGCTGCTCGTCGGCGCGGATGGGATCGTTGAAATCGCCGAAATCGTCGCCATCGTCGAAATCGTCGCGCGGGCGGCGATCGCGGCTCTGCTCCTCGAAACGACCGCGCTGGTCCGCGAGGACCCGGAAATAATGATCGGCGAACTGGAGATAATATTCGGTGTTGACGCGGTCGCCGGAAAGCTGGGCGTCGCGCGCCATGTTCTTGTATTTCTCAAGAAGCTGGGCCGCATTGCCGCGCGCGCGGCTGTCGATCCGATTGCCGCTGTCGCGCTGCCCCTGCCCACCACCGGGCGAACGCTGCCCACCACCGCGACCGCGACGGCGGCCGTTCTGACGATTGTTGATCAAATTACTGTCCTCGTCCTCGAACCCAAATGGCCCCAATCCCGAAACCGGCGCCGGACTTCCCGGTGCGACATTCCCGGCCCGGTATGACGCGAATCGTCGCGCGAACCGGACCTGCCAAGGCCGCCGGACTACAGCGGCTTATGACGAAGAGCGGGCAACCTGCCCTTTTTCAACTACTTGGAGTTGATATGGCGTGCCCCTGCCGGCCTCTTAGCGGTTGTGCGGGGTTTCTCAAAGCGAAATGTGCGAATTTCAACTGTCAGTTTCAAGACGTGACGACGAGGCAACGGTCGCGACCGGCAAGATCGCGGCGCAATGCGACGGCCAGGCCGGCGGCGCGGAACAGCGCGGCGGCGCTCTCTTGCTGGTCGTGCCCGATCTCGATGCACGCCACGCCGTCGGGGGCGATCTGCCGTCCGAGCAAAGCGGCGATTATCCGATAGTCGTCCAGCCCGTCCGGCCCGGCGAACAGCGCGGAGGCTGGCTCATATTCCACCACCTCGGGCGGCAGCGCGGCGCCGGTGGCGATATAGGGCGGATTGCACAGGATCAGGTCGAACGCCTCCCCGGTGCCTTCCCAGCCGCCCGCCGCGATCGTCGCGCGGCCGGGAGCGATGCGCACGGCATTGTCGCGCGCGATTGTCAGCGCGGCCGGAGAGGCATCCAGCCCCACGCCGCTCGCACCGGGCCATTGATCGAGCGCGGCGAGCAGCAGCGCGCCCGAGCCGGTGCCGAGATCGAGCACGCGCCTCGGCCCGGCCGTGCCCGCGAAATGCGCGACCGCCGCCTCGATCAACGTCTCGCTGTCGGCGCGCGGGATCAACGCGCCGGGCGCGACGCGGAGGTCGATCGTCCAGAAGGCGCGCGTGCCGGTGATATAGGCGATTGGCTCATGCGCCGCCCGGCGCTCCACCAGCGCGGCGAAGGCGGGCGGGGCGGTGTGGTCGGCCAGCGTCAGCAGCAGCCGCTCGCGCGTGATGCCGAGCGCGTGAGCGAGCAGCAGCTCCGCATCGAGCCGCGGGGTGGCGGAGAAGGTGAAGCGCGCGGCGGCATCGGCCAGTGCGTCGCGGGCGTCGGACCGGGGCGGCGATCCCACCGGCCTACGCCGCGTCGAGGGAAGCAAGCCGTTCCGCCTCATCCTCCGCGATCAGCGCGCCGATCAGCTCGCCCATGTCGCCCGCCAGTATTTCCGGCAGGCGATGCAGCGTCAGGTTGATGCGGTGGTCGGTCACGCGGCCCTGCGGGAAATTATAGGTGCGGATGCGCTCCGAACGGTCGCCCGTTCCGACCATCGACTTGCGCGCGCCGGCCCGCTCGGCATGGAGTCGCTCGCGCTCCATCTCGTAGAGGCGGGTGCGCAGCACCTTCATCGCCTTGGCCTTGTTCTTGTGCTGCGATTTCTCGTCCTGCTGGATCACGGTGAGGCCGGTCGGAATATGGACGATGCGCACCGCCGAATCGGTGGTGTTGACCGACTGGCCGCCCGGCCCGGACGAGCGATAGATGTCGATGCGCAAATCCTTGTCGTCGATCTGCACGTCCACCTCCTCCGCCTCCGGCAGCACCGCGACGGTGGCGGCGGAGGTGTGGATGCGCCCGCCGCTCTCGGTGACCGGGACACGCTGGACGCGGTGGACGCCGCTCTCGAACTTGAGCTTGGCGAACACGCCCTGCCCGGTGACGGAGGCTACCACCTCCTTGAATCCGCCGACCTCGCTTTCGGAGGCCGAGATCAGCTCGACCCGCCAGCCCTGTGTCTCGGCGTAGCGTTGGTACATGCGGAACAGGTCGCCGGCGAACAGCGCCGCCTCGTCGCCGCCGGTGCCGGCGCGCACCTCCAGCATCGCGGACCGCTGGTCGGCGGCGTCGCGCGGCAGCAGGGCGAGCGCGAGCCTGCGGTCGGCCGTTTCCAGCGCGGTCTTGTTCTCGCGCAATTCCTCCTCGGCCATCGCGCGCAATTCGGCATCGGCGTCGCCGGTCATATGCGCGAGGCTCTCCGCTTCCTGCCGCAGCCGGCGAACCTCCGCGGCGGCGGCGGCGACCGGCTCAAGCTCGGCATATTCCTTCGACACCTGCACGAAACGGTCGCCCGACAGGTCGCCGGTCGCCATCAGCGCAGCGAGTTCGTCGCGCCGCGCCTCGATCTGCCGGATGCGGTCGAGCGAGATGGCGGTCATTTCCGTCGCAGCAGAACGAAGTTGCCCGTGCCGGCGATCTGTTCGACCTCGAACCGAACGTTCAGCGCTCGCTCAACACGGTCTCTAACTGGTTCGCCGGGATTCAAGTCGCGAATGCGCACATTCGCGATTGTCGAAGCATCTGCGGCGCGCTCCACGTTCAACGCCCGGATTGATCCTGACCGCTTCGCGCGCTCATATCGTTTGTTGTACTTGCCCTCGAACGAAGCCTGCGACCGAATACCTTCGGCTCGAAGGAGTGTTAGCAATTCAGTCGCCAGAGCGTCGAATCCCGCCCCATCTGGGAGCACGGTCAATTCGGCGGTTTCTGCCGCCGGCTCCGCCAGCAGCATCGCCAGCCGCTCGACCCCCGCCGCCCAGCCGACGCCCGCCGTCGCCGGGCCGCCGAGATTCTCGACCAGCCCGTCATAGCGCCCGCCGCCGAGCACCGTGCCCTGCGCGCCGAGCCGGTCGGTGACGAATTCGAACGCGGTGTGGCGATAATAGTCCAGCCCGCGCACCAGCCGCGCGTTGCGCGTCCACGCCACGCCCGCCGCATCCAGCCCGCGCGTCACGCTCTCGAAGAAGGCGCCGGCCTCGGTGGTCATGAAATCGTCGATGCCGGGGGCGGCGTCGGCGATCGGGCGGTCGCGCGGGTCCTTCGAATCGAGGATGCGCAGCGGATTCTTGTCGAGCCGCGCCACGCTATCCTCGGACAGATCGCCGCGATGCCGCTCGAAATGCGCGACCAAGGCATCGCGCCATGCGTCGCGTGTCGCCGCGTCGCCGAGCGTGTTGAGCTGCAACGTCACGTCGTCGGCAATGCCAAGCTCGTGGAGCAACTGGTCGGCGAGGCACAGCAATTCCACGTCGGCGGAAGGCTCCGGCGCGCCGAGTATCTCCGCGTCGATCTGGTGGAACTGGCGATAGCGCCCCTTCTGCGGCCGCTCGTAGCGAAACACCGCGCCGGAGGTGGCGAGCTTGAGCGGCGCGAACTGCTGCCACCCCTCGGTGATATAGGCGCGCGCGATGCCGGCGGTGAACTCCGGCCGCAGCGTCAGCGAATCCCCGCCCTTGTCGGGGAAGGTGTACATCTCCTTGGAGACGACATCGGTGGTCTCGCCGATCGAGCGGGCGAACACCTCGGTCGCCTCGAACACGGGCACGTCGACGCGGCCGAAGCAATAGAGCCGGCGCACGCGATCGAACGTGTCGAGCACGGTGGCGAAGCGGCGCTGTTCCGCGCCGAAGATGTCCTGCGTGCCGCGGACGCGATTGGGGGTCTGGATACGGGCCATGATGAAGGGCGGCTATCTATGCGAGGAACGCGCGCGGCGCTAGGTGGAGGATATGACCCGGAGCGATCACGGATGGCACATCGGACGGCGCCTCGCGCCAGTGCGTTTCCTCGTCTCGATGGCGATCATGGCGGCGGCCGGCATCGCCGCCGGGATCGCGGGGAGGTTCGAATGGGGCCGCGCGCTGATGATCGGCTTCGACGCGGGCGCGATAGTGTTCCTCGCCTCGCTCTGGCCGCTGCTCAATGACGACAGCCGCGACATGCGCGCCCATGCCAAGGACAATGACGCCAACCGCGCCGGGCTGCTGGCGATCACCGGGCTGGTGACCACCGTCATCCTGGTGGTGGTGCTGACCGAACTGGGGACGCAGCCATCGGCGTGGATCATCGCGCTGGTCGTCGCGACATTGGTGCTGGCGTGGCTGTTCTCGAACATCGTCTATGCGCTGCACTATGCGCACATCTATTACAGCGAGAAATCGGGGCAGGACACCGGCGGACTGGACTTCCCGAACTGCGACGAGCCGAACTATTGGGATTTCATCTATTTCAGCTTCACGCTGGGCATGACCTTCCAGACGTCGGACGTGAACATGACCGCGCGGCGGATGCGGCGGGTGTCGATCGGGCAGTGCCTCGCGGCCTTCGTGTTCAACATCGGCGTGCTCGCCTTCACCATCAACGTGTTGGGCAGCAGCGGCGGGCATTGAGCCGGCGAGCGGTGGCGGCTAGCGTCGCGGCATATGTCATTCTTCCGAAAGCCTGATTGATGATCCGTAGCGCCTTCGCCGCTTTTCTGGTTTCCGTATCTTCCGCCGCCTTCGCCCAGGTCCCCGCCGGCAATTCCGCGCCGCAGCCCGTCCCCTTCGTCGACACCATTCCGCAGCCGCGCGACGAGGCTTATCCCGCCGGGCCGATGGTGGTGAACGTCGACGCCACCGACACGGTGCGCGGCATCCTGCGCGTGAAGCAGACCATTCCCGTCGCCAAGGCCGGCGCCCTCACCCTGCTTTTCCCGAAATGGCTCCCCGGCGCGCATTCGCCGCGCGCGGAGATCGAGAAGGTCGCCGGACTGGTGATCCGCGCGGGCGGCAAGCCGGTGCCGTGGACGCGCGACCCGGTCGATGTCTTCGCCTTCCATATCGACGTGCCGGCGGGCGCGGCGCAGCTCGACGTGGAATTCCAGTTCCTTTCCGCGACCAAGAAGGATCAGGGCCGCATCGCCGTCACCCCGACGATGATCAGCCTCCAGCCCAATTCGGTCAGCCTCTATCCGGCGGGCTGGTTCACGCGCCGCATCCCGGTGCGGATGAACGTGACGTGGCCGGCGGGCTGGACGGCGGCGGGCGCGCTGCGCGGCAAGCCGGTCGGCACCGGGGGCAACACCTGGGCTTATGAGCAGACCAATTACGAGGTGCTGGTCGATTCGCCGATGCTCGCCGGTCGCTACGGCCGGGTGATCCCGCTGAGCGACAAGGTGACGCTCAACGTCTTCGCCGACAATCCGGCCGAGCTGGTGGCGACGCCGGCGCAGATCGACGCGCACAGGAAATTGGTCGATCAGGCGGTCAAGACCTTCGGATCGCAGCATTACGACCATTATGATTTTCTGCTCTCGATCACCGACCGGCTCGGCGGGATCGGGCTGGAGCATCACCGCAGTTCCGAGGACGGCGTGACACCCGGCTATTTCGCGAAATGGGCCGACGGGCCGGGGCGCCGCAACCTGCTGCCGCACGAATTCACCCATAGCTGGAACGGCAAGTTCCGGCGCGGCGCGGACCTGTGGACGCCGGATTTCCGTACGCCGATGCGCGGCTCGCTGCTGTGGGTTTATGAGGGGCAGACGCAATTCTGGGGCTATGTGCTTCAGGCCCGTTCGGGGCTGGTCTCCAAGCAGGACACGCTCGATCAATATGCGACGATCATGGCGAATTACGATTCGCAGCCCGCGCGGCACTGGCGCGACCTGCTCGACACCACCAACGATCCGGTGATCGCCCAGCGCAAGCCGAAGGGCTGGGTGAGCTGGCAGCGCAGCGAGGATTATTACAACGAGGGCCTGCTCGTCTGGATGGATGTCGATTCGCTGCTGCGCGAGAAATCGGGCGGCCGGAAGTCGATTGACGATTTCGCCCGCGCCTTCTTCGGGATGCGCGACGGCGATTGGGGCGAGCTGACCTATACGATCGACGATGTCGCGCAGACGCTGAACGCGATCCAGCCGTGGGACTGGAAGGCCTATCTGGTGAAGCGGCTGACCGAGCATGCCGAGGGCGCGCCGATCGAGGGCTTCGCGCGCAACGGCTATCGCCTCGTCTATACCGATCAGGCGACGCCGGCGTTCCGCGACGGGGAGAAGGTGCGCAAGGTCACCGATCTCACCTGGTCCGGCGGCTTCATCGTCGGCGAGGGCGGGGCGTTGAGCGGGGTGACGTGGGATAGCGCCGCGTTCAAGGCGGGGCTGACCGTGGGCACGGTGATCGCGGCGGTGAACGGCGAGAGCTATTCGCCCGAGGGGTTGAAGGCCGCGATCGCCGCCGCGAAGGACACGAGGGCGCCGGTGACGCTGCTCGTCAGGAACGGCGAGGATTATCGCACGGTAACGCTCGACTGGCACGACGGCCTGCGCTACCCGCGCCTCGAAAAGATCGGGACCGGAGAGGGTGGCCTGGACAGGCTGCTGGCGCCGCGCTGACGCGCGGGCCGGTGCCATGTCGTTCGAGCGAAGTGAAGGACAAGATGCGCATCGACCTCATCCCCGTGGGCAAGAACCCGCCCGAGGACCTCAACGTCATCATCGAGGTGCCGCTCGGCGGCGAGCCGGTGAAGTACGAGTTCGACAAGGAATCCGGCGCGCTGTTCGTCGATCGCATCCTGCATACGCCGATGCGCTATCCGGCGAACTACGGCTTCGTGCCGCATACCCTGTCGCCGGACGGCGATCCGCTGGACGCGCTGGTGATCTCGCGCTCGCCGTTCATTCCCGGCTGCGTCGTCCGCGCGCGGCCGATCGGCGTGCTCAACCTCGAGGACGAGCATGGCGGCGACGAGAAGCTGATCTGCGTGCCGGTCGACACGACCTTCCCTTATTATTCGGACGTCGGCGAGCGGCAGGACCTGCCCTCGATCGTACTCCAGCAGATCGAGCATTTCTTCACCCACTATAAGGATCTCGAATCCGAAAAGTGGGTGCGGATCGGCAATTGGGGCGACGCCGAGGAGGCGCGGCAGATCGTGATCGAGTCGATCGACCGCGCGAAGAAGAGCAAGGCCGCCTGAGGCGATAGCGGGCGGTGCGGGGCTTACCCGCGCGCCGCGCGCTTGCTGCGCCGCCGTGCCAGCCGTGGTGGTGCGCGCCGCGCCGCTTCCAGCGCGAGCATGGCCCAGTCGCGCAGCGCCTCGGGATCGTCGTACACATCGTCCGGCGCGCGGCGATAGGGCAGGGATTGCACCCGGCCGTTGTCGCGCGTCACGGTGAAAAGCGGCGCGTCGATCGCGTCCCACGCGGCGGCGCTCTGCGCATCCGCCTTGAACCACAGGGCGTCGAACGCGATGATCGCGAAGGTCAGCCCGTCGCAATAGAGCGCTGCTCCGCCGAACAGCCGCTTGCGCGTGACCGTGCCGACCGGCGCCATCGCCTCCGCCACCCAATCGGCAAGGCCGGCATCGATGCTCATGCCGTCATCTTGAGGCCGGCGATGCACGCGACCACGCCGAGGATCAGCAGGCCGCGCACCACGCTCAGCGGCTCGCCGAAGAAGGCGATGCCGACCAGCACCGTGCCGAGTGCGCCGATCCCGCCCCAGACCGCATAGGCCGTCCCCATCGGGATCGAGCGCGAGGCGACCTCCAGCAGCCCCATCGACAATGTGACCGAGGCGAGGAAGCCCAGCGTCCACGGCACGTTGCGGAAGCCGTCGACGTAGCGCAGGCAGGTGGTGAACCCCACCTCGAAACAGCCGCCGACGATCAGCCACAACCACGCCATCAGCCGCGCCCCGCGAGGCGGACGAGCGCGTCGCCGCTGACGCGCTGCACGGTCCATTCGTCCATGCCGACCGCGCCCATCGCGCGATAGAAGTCGATCGCCGGGGTGTTCCAGTCGAGCACCGCCCATTCGAACCGCGCGCAGCCGCGATCGAGCGCCAGCCCCGCGAGATGCGCGAGCAGCGCCTTGCCCGCCCCCGAACCGCGCGCGGCCGGCGTGACGTACAGGTCCTCAAGATAGATGCCGCGCTTGCCCGCCCAGGTCGAGAAATTGTGGAAGAACAGGGCGAAGCCGATCGCCGCGCCGTCGTGTTCGGCGATCAGCGCCTCGGCGGCGGGGGGCGTCGCGAATAGCGCGGCGGCGAGCATCTCCTCGGTAGCCTCCACGGCGTCCGGTTCGCGCTCATATTCGGCCAGTTCGCGCACGAAGCGCAGGATCGTGCCGCAATCGTGCGGCGCGGCGGGACGGATCGAAACGGTCATGCCGCGCGCTCTACCGTTTGATCCGCTCACGCGGAAGCCGCGCCAGCCCTCCTGTCAAGGATAAGCTGAATGAGAGGCCGGTTGGGAGCCGGTGCCCTCCGTCATCGGATCGGCCGGCGCGGTATTGCGCCGCCTTGCGGCATAGAGGCACGCCGCGATGATGATCGCCGCGCCCGCCAGCGTATATGGCGACAGCCGCTCGCCGAACACCGCATAGCCGAGCGTCGCGGCATAGACGAACGACGTATATTCGGTCGTCGCCAGATAGCCCGCCTCGCCATGCGCATAGGCCCAGCCGAGCAGGAACAGCGAGACGGTGGCGAGAAGGCCGCCGACGACGATCTTCCACCATTGCGCCGCCTCCGGCACCGCGAGCAGCCACGGCGCGCCGAGCGCGAGGACGGCGGTGACGATCGCCGACTGGAAGAAGGCGATCCCGCCGGGATCGGCGGCCTGGCTCTGTATCCGCGCGACGACGAGGTTGACGGCATAGAGCAGGGCCGAGCCGAGCACCGCCAGCGCGCCCTTCAGCGCCGCCGGACCGAGCGCCGCCTGCGACTGGCCCGCCAGCACCACCAGCACCCCGGCGAAAGCGGCGAGCGACGCACCCGCCACGCGCCGCCCGACCCGCTCGTGCAGGAACAACGCGCCCATCAGCAGCGCGAGTAGCGGCGCGATGTACGACAGCGTGATCGCCTGCGCCATCGGTACGTGCGCGAGGCCCCAGAAGAACAGCAGCGCCATCGCCGCCGTCAGCGCTCCCCGGATCAGGTGCAGCCGCATCCCGCGCCGCGTCGGACGCCGCGCACCGCTCGCCGCCCATGCGCCGAAGCCGAACAGCGCCGACATCCCGGTCCGCCAGATCAATGCGTTATAGACGCCCAGCGCGAGCGTCAGCGACTTCATGAACGCGTCCATGATCGCGAACAGCCCGATCCCCGCCGCCGCGACAGCGAAGGCCAGCGCCGGGGAGAGCGGGCGGTTCAACGGATCGGGTGGGCGAGAGGCGGCTATTCGGCCGCGATCGCCGCGTCGGACGCGGCCTCGATCTCCGCCGCCTTGGCCTCGACCAGCTTGACGATATGCTCGATCATGTCGGCGTCCTGCACATGATGGTCGGTGACGCCCGACAGATAGACCATGTGCTTGCCGTTGCCGCCGCCGGTGATGCCGATATCGGTCTCGCGCGCCTCGCCGGGGCCGTTGACGACGCAGCCCAGCACCGAAAGCGACATCGGCGTGCGGATATGCTGGAGCCGCTCCTCCAGCGCCTGCACGGTGCGGATCACGTCGAAGCCCTGCCGCGCGCAGCTCGGGCAGCTCACCACGCGCACGCCGCGGTTGCGGATGCCCAGCGCCTTGAGGATCTCGAAGCCGACGCGCACCTCGTCCTCCGGCTCGGCGGAGAGCGAGACGCGGATCGTGTCGCCGATCCCGTACCACAAGAGCGAACCGATCCCGATGGCGGACTTCACCGTGCCGCCGACGAATCCGCCGGCCTCGGTGATGCCGAGATGCAGCGGGCAGTCCACCGCCTCGGCAAGCTGCTGATAGGCGGCGACGGCGAGGAACACGTCGGACGCCTTCACCGCCACCTTGAACTCGTGGAAATCGCGGTCCTGAAGCAACTTGATGTGATCGAGCGCGCTCTCGACCAAAGCCTCCGGGCACGGCTCGCCATATTTTTCGAGCAGATCCTTCTCGAGGCTGCCGGCGTTCACGCCGATGCGGATCGCGCAGCCGTTGGCCTTGGCGGCGTTGACCACTTCGTTGACGCGCTCCGCCGAGCCGATGTTGCCAGGGTTGATGCGCAGGCACGCCGCCCCCGCGTCCGCCGCCTCCAGCGCGCGCTTGTAGTGGAAATGGATGTCCGCGACGATCGGCACGCGCGCGACGCGGGCGATCTGCTTGAACGCGGCGGTGCTCTCCACGTCCGGGCAGCTCACGCGGATGATGTCGACGCCCGCCTCCTCGCAACGGCGGATCTGGTCGATCGTCGCCTTAGCGTCGCTGGTCGGGGTGTTGGTCATGGTCTGCACGGTGACGGGCGCGTCGCCGCCGACGGGGACGCTGCCCACCATGATCTGGCGGCTCTTGCGGCGCTGGATATCGCGCCAGGGACGGACGGACATGGATACGCTTCCTATCGGGATCGGAGGCGATATAGCGGGTTGCAACGCGGAACGGAACGCCGCGTGCCGAAAAGGAGCAGGTTCGATGACGCTTTCCCTCTACGACGCGACGATCCCCTCGAACATCCAGATCCTCGGCGCGGTCGCTGGGCTGGTCGACAAGGCGGAAGCGTTCGCCGCCGAGCGGGGCATCGCGCCGGCCGAGCTGATCGACGCGCGGCTCGCGCCGGACATGCTGCCGTTCGGCTATCAGGTGAAGGCGTCGGTCGAACATGCCGTGGGCGCGATCGCGGGCGTGCAGGCGGGCAGCTATTCGCCCAATCTCGATCCGTGGCCGACCGACTTCGCCGGGCTGCGCGCCAAGGTGCGGGATGGGATCGCGGCGCTCAAGGCGCTCGATCCGGCGGAGGTGAACGCGCTGGCCGATCGCGATACCGAGTTCCGCTTCGGCGAAACCGCGCTGCCCTTCGGTGGCGCCAATTTCCTGCTCAGCTTCTCGCAGCCGAATTTCTATTTCCACGCCTCGATCGCTTACGCGATCCTGCGCATGAAGGGCGTCGAGATCGGCAAGCGCGACTTCATGGGGATGCCGCGCGTCAAGCGCTGAATCATCTTCCGGGCACGGTGAAGCGGTGCCCCGCCCGCTTCATCGAAAGCCCCATGTGATTGTCCTTCCACGCTTTGGACCCTACAGCCGCCCGGATGGCACGACATTACGGGATGGACTGGCTGCGTATCGGGGCATTCGGCCTGCTCATCCTCTATCATATCGGCATGGTGTTCGTGCCGTGGAACTTCCATGTGAAGTCGACCAACGGCGAGGATTGGACCACCCTGCCGATGATGGCGACGAATGCGTGGCGGCTGCCGCTGCTGTTCGTCGTCTCGGGCTACGCCAGCCGCGCGCTGATCCGGCGGTCGGCGGGGCCGGGGGCGTTTCTCGCCAACCGGAGCTGGCGGCTGCTGGTGCCGCTCGCTTTCGGCGTGATGGTGATCGTGCCGCCGCAGCCGTGGGTCGAGCTGACCACCAAATACGGCTACGGCCACGGCTTCCCTTATTTCTGGCTGCACGATTATTTCCGTTTCGGCCCGCTGGACGGGATCGTGCTGCCGACATGGAACCATCTGTGGTTCGTCGGCTATCTCTGGGTCTATACGCTCGGCCTGACCCTGCTCGTCATGCTGGTGCGGACGGAGCTGTTGCAGCGCTGGTTCGACCGGCTGTTCGGCGGCTGGGGCGTGATCCTCGTCCCGATGGCATGGGCGCTCGCCGTCCATGTCTGGTGGTTTCCGATGGTCGGCGAAACCCATGCGCTGTTCGACGATACGATGGCGCATTCCATGTACGTCCCCTATTTCCTGTTCGGCTTCGGGCTGGCGCGCTCCGCGCCGGCGATGGCGGCGATCGCCCGGTTGTGGCCGGTCGCGGCGGTGATCGCGCTGGCCGCGTTCGGCTGCGTGCTGGCGATCGAATTCACCTGGCCGCCTTCGGTGCCGACGCCGCGCTGGGTGCTTCGCCCTTACGGCGCGGCGCATGCCTTGCAGCAATGGGGATCGATCGTCGCGCTGCTCGGTGTGGCGGACCGCTGGTGGAACCGTGACACGCCCGCGCGACGGATGCTGACGGAGGCGGTGTTCCCCTTCTATATCATCCACCAGACGATCATCGTGGTGGTGATGTTCTGGCTGCTGCCGCTGCATCTTTCGGGGCCGGCGGAATTCGCGATCCTCGTCGCCGCGACGGTGGCGGGGTGCTGGGCTTTCTATCTCGGCGGACGCGCGATTCCGCTGATTCGCCCGCTGATCGGATTGCGACCAAAGGGGGCCACACATGGCTGACGATGAAGATTATGTGTTCGATGAGGAAAGCGGCGAATGGCTTCCCGCGTCCGAACTGGCCACGAAGCGCGCGGCAGCGGACCGGATCGAGGTGCGCGATTCGGTCGGCAACCTGCTCGCGGACGGCGATCAGGTGACGCTCATCAAGGACCTCGACGTGAAGGGCGCGGGGCAGACGCTGAAGCGCGGCACGCTCATCAGGGCGATCCGCCTGACCGGCGACCCGCAGGAGATCGACTGCAGGTTCGACGGCATCAAGGGCCTCGTCCTGCGCGCCGAGTTCGTCCGCAAGCGCTGAAGGAGGCGACGGATGGCCGATCCGAAGATGGACCCGAGCTGGCTGGAGCCGCTGCGCGCCGAGTTCTCCAGCGACTATATGGGCGCGCTCCGCCAGTTCCTGCTGGCGGAGAAAGCGGCCGGGAAGCAGATTTTCCCGCATTCCAGCAACTGGTTCCGCGCACTGGAGCTGACGCCGCTGCCGGACGTGCGTGTCGTGATCCTCGGGCAGGACCCATATCACGGTCCGGGGCAGGCGCATGGCCTGTGCTTCTCCGTCCGCCCCGGTGTCCGCCCGCCGCCGAGCCTCGTCAACATCTACAAGGAGCTGGAGAGCGATTGCGGCATCCGGCCGCCGGCGCACGGCTTCCTCGAAAGCTGGGCGGAGCAGGGCGTGCTGCTGCTCAACAGCGTGCTGACCGTGGTGAGCGGGCAGGCCGCCGCGCACCGCGACCGGGGGTGGGAGAAGTTCACCGACGCGATCATCCGCCTGATCGCCGCGCGGCCGGAGCCGATCGTCTTCATGCTGTGGGGCAGCTATGCGCAGAAGAAGGCCGCGTTCGTGCGCAGCGTGGAGCAGGGCGGGCACCATCTGGTGCTGAAGGCTGCGCACCCATCGCCGCTGTCGGCGCATAGCGGCTGGTTCGGCTGCCGGCATTTCTCGCAGGCGAATGCGTTTCTGGAACGGAATGGGCGGGGACGGATCGACTGGGCGCTGCCGGAGAAGGTCTAAGAGACCGCTGGTATTTGTTCTTCTTTTGTTCTAATAGAGCGTCATGCAAATGGCGTTCGGCTTTCTGGGCGCGGATATCGCACGGTGGCGCGCGCGGCTCGCGGGCTTGCGCGCGGGAATCGCGCCTTGGCCCGCGCGCAGGCCGGTGGCGCAGCTCATCAAGTCGATGATCAGCGGTCGGACGCGCGACGCGGTGTCGCAGGCGGCATTCGAGCGTTTGAGCGCGAAGTTCGGCAGCGTAGCGCGGCTGGCGGAGGCTCAGCCGGCCGCGGTCGCGCAGGTCATCGAGGATGTCACTTTCGCCGAGGACAAGGCGCGCTATGTCGTCTCCGCGCTAAGCCGGCTGCGTCGCGAACCCATGGGCTTCCGGCTCGATTCGCTCGCCGATCGTCCGCTGGATGACGCGCTGGCGTGGCTGGAGCGGCTGGACGGCGTGGGCCGCAAGGTGTCCGCCTCGACGCTGAACGCGAGCACCCTCGCGCTGCCGGTGATGATCGTCGACACGCATGTCCTGCGCGTACTGCGCCGGCTCGGCGCAGTGCCCGACCACGCCGATTATCGCGCGGCGAGCGAGGCGGTGACGGCCGCGCTGCCGGCATGGAGCGGGCCGGACTTTCTCGACCTGCATATCGTGATGAAGCGGCTGGGGCAGCTCTATTGCCGTCATGAGGCGCCGTGCTGCCTCGCGTGCCCGCTGCGCGCGGATTGCCCGTCCGGCGCGAGTTGGCACTGATGGTATGATGTCGTGAAGAAACGGGGCGACCATGGCATCGCCCCATCCCCTCAATCATGCTCCCGGTCGCCCGCGCCCATGTAGAGCTCGCGGCCGGTTTCGTTATAGACCTCGCTCATCTGCTTCATGCCGGCTTCGGCGTCGGCCGCGACGAAGGCGTCCGCCGACTGATTCTGCAACCGGGCGAAATCGCGTACTTCCTGCGTGATCTTCATCGAGCAGAATTTCGGCCCGCACATCGAGCAGAAATGCGCACTCTTCGCGCCTTCCGCCGGCAGCGTCTGGTCGTGATATTCCTCCGCCGTGTCGGGATCGAGGCTGAGGTTGAACTGGTCGCGCCAGCGGAATTCGAAGCGGGCGCGGCTCAGCGCGTCGTCGCGCAGCTTGGCCGCCGGGTGCCCCTTCGCCAGATCGGCGGCATGGGCGGCGAGCTTGTAGGTGACGACGCCCACCTTCACGTCGTCGCGGTCGGGCAGGCCGAGATGCTCCTTCGGCGTGACGTAGCAGAGCATCGCCGTGCCGTACCAGCCGATCATCGCCGCGCCGATGCCGCTGGTGATGTGATCATAGCCAGGCGCGATGTCGGTGGTCAGCGGCCCGAGCGTGTAGAAGGGGGCCTCGCCGCACGCCTCGAGCTGCTTGTCCATATTCTCCTTGATCTTGTGCATCGGCACATGGCCGGGGCCTTCGATCATCACCTGCACGTCCTGCGCCCAGGCGCGCTTCGTCAGCTCGCCCAAAGTGTAGAGCTCGGCGAACTGCGCCTCGTCGTTGGCGTCGGCGATCGAGCCGGGGCGCAGGCCGTCGCCCAGCGAATAGGCGATGTCATAGGCCTTCATGATCTCGGTGATCTCGTCGAACCGCTCGTAGAGGAAGGATTCGCGGTGATGCGCGAGGCACCATTTCGCCATGATCGAGCCGCCGCGCGAGACGATTCCGGTGACGCGCTTGGCGGTGAGCGGCACATAGGGCAGGCGCACGCCGGCGTGGATCGTGAAATAATCGACGCCCTGCTCGGCCTGCTCGATCAGCGTGTCGCGGAAGATTTCCCACGTCAGGTCCTCGGCGATGCCGCCGACCTTCTCCAGCGCCTGATAGATCGGCACGGTGCCGATCGGCACGGGCGAGTTGCGGATGATCCATTCGCGCGTGTCGTGGATGTTGCGGCCGGTGGAGAGGTCCATCACCGTGTCCGCGCCCCAGCGGATCGACCAGACCATCTTGTCGACCTCGCTTGCCACGTCGCTGGCGACCGCCGAATTGCCGATATTGGCGTTGATCTTGACGAGGAAGTTGCGGCCGATCGCCATCGGCTCGCTTTCCGGGTGGTTGATGTTGTTGGGGATGATCGCCCGCCCGCGCGCCACCTCGTCGCGGACGAACTCCGGCGTCACGTAATCGGGTATCGCCGCGCCCCAGCTCTGGCCATCGCGGGCATATTCCTTGAGCATCTCGCGCCCAAGATTCTCGCGGGTCGCGACATATTCCATCTCCGGCGTGATGATGCCGCGCCGGGCATAGTGCATCTGGCTGACGTTCGCGCCCGGCTTGGCGCGCAGCGGACGCTTCACGACATTGGGGAATTGGGCGACGCCGGCCGAACGGTCCGGGCCCTTGAGGCCGTTGTCCTCCGGCTTCACCGAGCGCGCGTCATAGCTTTCGACGTCGCCGCGCCCGATGATCCACTCGCGGCGCAGCGCGGGTAGGCCCGCCATGATGTCGATCCGCGCCTCGGGATCGGTATAAGGCCCGGACGTGTCATAGACGTTGAGCGGCGGCTCGCCCGACGACGGCTCCAGATCGATCGCGCGCATCGCGACCCCGAGCGGGCCGACATGGATCTTGCGGGAACCGCGAATCGGGCCGGTGGTGACGCCGATCTCGGTGCGGGCAGGGATGTCGGCCATGTCTTTCGTTCCTCGCATTGTCGCGGGGAAGGACACGGGGCGAGGTCTGCGCCGCTCCCTCCCTACGCCGGTGTCAGCCGGATCAGGTTCGGCGGGTCGAGGGCTGCGGCCCTCCTCTCAACCGCTGCACCAGCGGTCCCCCGGGGATGGATGATGGATAGAGCGTTGTGACGGCGGCGTCCAGCGCCGCCGCCGGATCAGCCGCTGGCGGCGCTGGCGTTGACCGTGCCGTTCACGCCCGACGGGAAGAACCCGCCGGAGGTCGCCGCCGCCTTGTTGAGGAAGAAGATGTTGAGCGCCTGCCCGGTCGAGCGGCTGTAAACGATGCCGTTGCCGTCCACCGGCGCCACGTTCGAGATCGAGGTGTCCGCCCCCGCGATGCCCTGGTCGAGGTCGGTCGAGCCGTCCAGCCCGTCGCGCGCATCGCTGAACTTGGTCGGCGTGACGGTGAAACCCTTTTGGTAGAGCAGGGTGCGGATCAGGCCGGCGTGATAGGATTCGGCGCCCAGGATGCCCGCGACGCCCGCGATCCACGCCGGGGTGCCGACCAGTGGAGCCAGCCCCTTGTATGCGGTGACGATCACGTCCTTCAGGATGAAGGCGCCGTAGAGGAAATTCTCGTCGGAGGCATAAGGGTTGAAGCTCGCCACGCCGGCAAGCTGCCCGAGCGCGGCGAAGGCGTTCGAGATGTCGATCGCCGGCATCGCCACCGCCGAGGAGCCGAGCTGCGCGCGGAGATATTCGACATGTGCCCGCTCGTCGCGCGCGATCTCGCGCGCGCAGGCGGCGACGATCGGGTCGGCGAAGGTCACCTGCGTCCCGCCGGTGACGCTGCCCGCCGTGCCGGTGCCGCTGGTGTCGCTTGCCGGCAGCCCGCTGCCCTGCGCGGCCCAGGAGAAATATTGCGCCGAAAGATATTCGAGGTTCAGCGCATAATTGAGGATCGAGATGTCCGCCGCCTCGGTGCTGCTGGTGGAGGTCGCGGTCGGCGTGGGCGTCGGCGTGGCCGATCCCGAACTGCTGCCGCCGCACGCCGAAAGCAGCGCGAGGCCCCCGGCAGCGGCGCCGCCGCGCCCGACGAGGCTGAGGAAACGGCGGCGCTCCGCGCTGCGCAGCGCGGCGGCGTCGAGGACGGTGGCGATCTTTTCCTGGTCGATCATGACGATATTCCTGTGAATCCTGAAGAGCGGGGGCGGAGGCGCCGGGGCGCGTCCGTCAGCTCGCGGCGCTCGTCGTGATGTTGCCGTTCACGCCACCGGGGAAGAAGCCGCCCTTGTTGGTGGAGACGCGGGTGAGGAACAGGAGGTTGAGCACCGCGCCGCTCGCCCGCGGGAAGGTGTTGCCGTTGCTGTCCACCGGCGCGATGTTCGCCACCGAGCCGACCGGGCTGATGCCCTGATCGTCGTCGCTGCCGCCGTCGAGGCTGTCGCGGTAATTGGAGATCGTGTTGACCTGATCGAGCAGCGCGGGGGTCGCGACGCTCTTCTGGTACAGCGTCGTGCGCACCAGCGCGGCGTGATAGGCCTCGGTCGCCATCAGCCCCCCGACCGCCTCGCGATAGCTCTGGCTCGTCAGGAGCGAGACCATCCCCTGATAGGCGCTGACCGCGATATCCTGCAGGAAGAACGCGCCGAGCAGGAAATTGGCACCGGAGGCATAGGGATCGAACGCGACTCCCGAGCCGACCAGCCCGGCATTCTGTGCCATTAGGCTGAACGCGCTGGTGGAGGAATAGCCGAGATCGATCGCCGGCTGCGCCACCGCCGAGGTGCCGAGCTGGGTGCGCAGGAAGCGGACCTGCGCGAGCTGGTCGGCGGCCATTTCCTTGGCGTAGGCCCCGACGATCGCATCGGAGAAGCTCGCCTGCCGCCCCGGCGTGACCGAGCCGCCCGGCGTCGGCGTGGCGGCGCCGCTCTGCGTGTCGGCGGTGGCGAGGCCCGCGCCGCCCGAGGCATAGCCGTAATAATTCGCCTGGAGATATTCGAGGTTCAGCGCGAAGTTCAGCACGTCCGCGTCGGTGAGGGTCTGCGCCGAAAGCGGATCGGCGAAGAGGAACGCGCCCGCGCCGATCGCGGCCGCGCCGATCGCGGCGGCGAAGAAGGCGCGACGGTCATCGCTGCGCGCTTCGGCCGTTTCGGGGGGCGTTCCGGGCGTCCCGACAAGTCGCTCGTCCTGCGTCATCGCTGCCTTCCTTCCTGAACCCGCCCGGTCTCCGTCGGGCAAAATCGCGACCTAAAGTGTTTCGCTGTCGCCAAGCTGAACGAATCGACAGAATCGCGACCGCGTGGCCATAAGCGCTGATCGCCCGCCTGTCGCTTCCCGATTGCGGCCGATCAGAAAGTATAGGCGACGCCGAGCGCGCCAAGCCACTGATTCGGCGAGCCGACATCGCTGACCAGCGGGCTTTGTGCCGCGTCGCCGAGCATCCGGCGATAGGTGACGCCGCCGACCAGCTTCCAGCCGCGCAGCAGATCGCCCGAGATCGAGACGGTGCCGACCGCCCCCGCCGTCCAGCTCTTCCACCCGCCGCGCCCGCTGTACACCGGCAGGCCGCTCGCCAGGCTGTCCGCCGGCGTGACGTCGAAATAGGTCCGCATGTAGCCCCGCCCGACATGCTCGGCCGACACGAACAGCGCGACTGCCGTCTTGCGGCTCAGCGGGGTCATGTAGTTGACGGTCGGCGCGACGATCGCGCTGTCGTGCACGCCGGTAACGTCATGGCGATAACTGACCGAGACCGACAATTTGTCATAGGGGCTGGTGACGACGCCGGTCTTGCCGATCCCGACATAGCCGCCCAGTTCCACCGCCAGCCCGCGTTTGGGCAGCGCGCGCACCTGCGGATCGTTGATCGCGCCGCGGCTGTTGCGGTTGAAGTTGACCACCGCGATCGGGCCGAGCTGTACGTCCCAGCGCGGCCCCGGCTCGTTGCGGATGAGATCGAGGCTGGCGCGGTTGCCGATCACCGTGAAGCTGTGCCCGCCGACCGAGCCGATCGCGCCGGGCAGCGGGAAGAAGGAATAATGGTCGGCGCCCTCGTAATCGGTCATGTAGCTGGCGGCGATGCCCACCGTCACGCTGTCGCGCGCGAGATCCTCGTCGGACGGGCCGGCGGCCTGCTGCGCCAGCGCGGGCGTCGCGGCGAACATGCCGGCGAGAATGATCGGATGGAAGGCGCGCAAATGAAATTCCCCTCTCGTTTCCACGGCTTCAACCGATGAGCCTGCATTCGGGTCCGTCGCGGCGACGGGACGGCGCCACGCCCGCCCATTGCCGCCAAGGATCAGCCCGCCCGCATAACCGGCTCGCCCGGATCGTTCGAGCCGGAATCGCATCGCCGCTTTCGCGGGAACGACCGTCCCGATCCGGGCCGCGCGCGATTTTCCCGCTCTTTCGCCCGTGCGCGCGATTCGCTACGCCGCCGGAATGGCGGAAATCCACGGTTGCGACGTGGCGATCGTCGGCGGCGGCTTGGCCGGATCGCTGATCGCGCTGGCGCTCGCGGAAAAACGCCCCGATCTGTCGCTGCTGCTGATCGAGGCGGGCGAG
Source organism: Sphingomonas sp. CL5.1 (assembly GCF_013344685.1). Classification (NCBI taxonomy): domain Bacteria; kingdom Pseudomonadati; phylum Pseudomonadota; class Alphaproteobacteria; order Sphingomonadales; family Sphingomonadaceae; genus Sphingomonas; species Sphingomonas sp. CL5.1. Next base: position 661,593 of record NZ_CP050137.1, on the reverse strand, counting down.
ACGATCGGCGGCAACCGGCTCCGGTCGTTCCTCGACGCCGATGTGGCGCGGGAGGATCGCTGGCTGCTCACCCCGCTCGTCCGCCACGCATGGCCCGAATATGAGGTCGCCTTCCCCGTGCGCGCGCGGACGCTCCGCCAGCCCTGCTATGCGATCGAGGCCGCGCGGCTCGACCTGGTGGCGCGCGCGCGGCTGCCCGAATCGGCGGTGATGACCGGGCGCAAGGCGCAGAGCGTCACCGCGACCAGCGTCTCGTTCGTCGGCGGCGAGCGGATCGAGGCGAAGGGGGTGATCGACGCGCGCGGCGTCGGCGATCCCTCCGCGCTCGATCTCGGCTGGCGCAAGTTCGTCGGGCGCGAGCTGGAGGTGCCGGACGGGCATGGCCTCGAACGCCCGATGCTGATGGACGCGACCGTGACGCAGCATGACGGCTTCCGCTTCGTCTCCTGCCTGCCGCTGTCGCCGACGCGGCTGTTCGTCGAGGACGGCTATTACAGCGACACCGCCAATGTGAACGCCGGCGCGCTCGGGCGGCGGATCGAGGGCTATGCCGGGAATCGCGGCTGGCGCGTCGGCGATACGGTGCGCGAGGAGCGCGGCGCGCTGCCGGTGGCGATCGGCGGCGATTTCGAGACCTACTGGCGCGCGGGTGGCGCGCGCGTCGCCAAGGCGGGGACGCGCGCCGGGCTGTTCCACCCGACCACCGGCGATTCGCTGCCTGACGCGGTGCGTCTCGCGGTGCGGATCGCGGCGGCGGACGACCTGTCGGGCGAGGCGCTCCACGCGCTGACCCACGACCATGCGCGGACGATGTGGGACGAGCGGCGCTTCTACCGGCTGGTCTCCGCGATGCTGTTCCGCGCCGCCGACCCGGACGCGCGCTATCGCGTGTTCGAGCATCTCCATCGCCTGTCGCCGGGGGTGATCTCGCGCTTCCATGCCGCACGTTCCACCTTTTCGGACAAGACGCGGGCGCTTAGGGGCAGGCCGCCCGTGCCCTTCTGGCGCGCGGTAGGGGTGGCGAGACGGATGGCGTGACGACGGCGGTGGTGATCGGGGCCGGATTGGGCGGGCTGGCGCTCGCCATCCGGCTGCAATCGGCGGGGGTGGCGACGACGATCGTCGAGGCGCGCGACCAGCCCGGCGGCTGCGCCGGGTTCCGGCGGCGCGACGGCTATACGTTCGATACCGGCCCCACCGCGATCACCGACCCGGATGCCTTCGCGGCGTTATGGGCGCTGAGCGGGCAGGAGATGGCCGCCGATGTGACGCTCGATCCGGTCTCCCCCTGCCGCTTCAACTGGCCCGATGGGACGAATATCGATCTCGGCGGCGACGATGCGAGCGTGCGCGCCGAGATCGGCAAGCTCGATCGGGCGGATATCGCGGGCTACACGCGCCTGCTCGATCATGCGGCGCGCGCGCGGCGCGAGTTCGGCGACAATGCCTTCGCCGATCTCGGCGCGATGGCGCGGGCGGCGCCGCTGCTGACGAAATATCAGGCGTGGCGCCCGGTCTATTCCATCGTGTCGCGCTTCGTGCGCAACGAGAAGCTGCGGCAGGCGCTGTCGTTCCACGCCTTGCTCGCCGGCGGCAATCCGATGACGGCGAGCGCGATCCATGCCCCGTGGCTCCCGCCGGGCGCCTTGTGGAGCGTGCGCGGCGGCACCAATCGGCTGGTCGCGGCGATGGCGGCGCTGTTCGGGCGGCTGGGCGGGACGATCCGGCTGGGCGACGCGGCCGTGCGGATCGAGACGCTCGGCGACCGCGTGACGGCGGTGGAGACGGCGAGCGGCTGGCGCGCCGATTGCGCGATGCTCGCGGCGAACAGCGACGCGGTCCATAGCTATCGCGACCTGCTGACCGGATCGGCGGCGGCGCGGCGCGGGGCGGAGCGGCTGGCGCGCAGGCGCTACTCGCCCTCGCTGTTCGTCCTGCATTTCGGGATCAGGGGGACGTGGCCGGGCATCCCGCACCATATGGTGCTGTTCGGCCCGCGCTATCGCGAGCAGCTCGCCGACATCTACGACCACGGCATCCTCTCGCCCGATTTCCCGATCGCGCTCGCGCATCCGAGCATCACCGATCCGTCGCTCGCGCCGGAGGGATGCTCGACGTTCCAGGCGCTCGTCCCGGTGCCGCACCTCGGCCGGTTCCCCGAGGACTGGGGCCGCATCGCCCCGATCATGGAGCGGCGCGTGCTCGATGAGATCGGGCGGCGGCTGATCCCCGACGTGCACGGGCGGATCGAGACGCGGTTCAGCCTCGCCCCGGCCGATTTCGCGCATGATCTCCACGCGCATCTCGGCAGCGTCTTCGGCCCGGAGCCATTGCCCATGCAGAGCGGCTGGTTCCGCGTCCACAATCGCGACGACGCCATCGCCAACCTCTATTTCGTCGGCGCCGCGACGCATCCGGGCGCGGGATTGCCGGGCGTGATGAGCAGCGCCAGGGCGACGGCGGACCTGATGCTGGGGCGCGGCTGATCGAGGAACTTGAGGTGCCGGCGCTCTTTCGCTAGCGCGGTTCGTCCCAGCAGGTTGATCCCATGAAGCGTCTCGCGGTCTATTGCGGCTCGGCCACCCCGGCCGATCCTGTCTATCTCGAGACCGCCCGCGCGGTGGGGCGCGGGCTGGCCGAGCGGGGCATCGGCCTCGTCTATGGCGGCGGCCGGCTCGGGCTGATGGGCGCGGTCGCCGATGCGGCGCTGGCGGCGGGCGGCGAGGTGATCGGGGTGATCCCGCAGGCGCTGGTCGATGCCGAGGTGGCGCATCGCGGACTGACCGAGCTGCACGTCGTGCCCGGCATGCACGAGCGCAAGAAGGCGTTCACCGACATCGCCGACGGCTTCGTCACCATCCCCGGCGGCACCGGCACGATGGACGAATTGTGGGAGGCGCTGTCGTGGGCGCAGCTCGGCTATCACAGCGATCCGGTCGGGCTGCTCAACACGATGGGCTATTACGACGATCTCGTCGCCTTCTGGGCGAAGATGGCGACGGTCGGCTTCCTGCGGCCGCAGCATCGTGACCTGCTGATCGTGTCCGAGACGCTGGACGAGCTGCTCTCCCGCATGGCCGCGCATGTGCCGACCCAGCCGATCGTGCGGATGAAGGCGGAGGACCTCTGAAACGCGCGTTGCCCGCCGGCCGTTGCCTGATCCTGCTGCTCGCCGTCGCGATCGTGGCGCGGGCGGCGACCTTCGGCAATCCGAACGTCCATGTCGACGAGGATTTCTATTTCACCGTCGCGCGGGCGATGTGGGGCGGGGCGATCCCCTATCTCGACATATGGGACAGGAAGCCGGTGGGCCTGTTCCTGCTCTATATGCCGCCGGCGGCGCTCCCCTTCCGCTGGGGCGTCTGGGCCTATCAGGCGATGGCGCTGGCGGCGGTGGTGGCGACGGCGTTCCTCGTCGTCCATATGGCGCGCCGCATCGCGCCGGACCGGGGCGCGCTGCTCGCCGGCATCGCCTATATCCTGTGGCTGAACCTGGCGGGCGGGCAGGGCGGGCAGGCGGGGGTTCTCCATAACCTGCCGATGGCGGGCGCCGCCGCGCTGATCCTCGCCAACGAACGGCGCCGGTTCGCGCCGGACGCGATGGCGATGCTGCTCGTCGGCATCGCGCTTCAGATCAAATACAGCGTCGTGTTCGAAGGCATGTTCTTCGGCCTGTGGATCATGTGGCGGCTGCACGCGCGCGGCGTGGCGGCGGCGCGGGTCGCGGCGCAAGGCGCGGTCCTGGCGTCGATCGCGCTGCTGCCAACCGCCGCCGCGGCCGGCTATTATGCCGCGATCGGGCAGGGCGCTGCCTTCGGCTACGCCAATTTCTTCTCGATCGCGGCGCGAAAGGCCGATCCGTGGACGGTGCGGGCGGGCAATCTCCTGCATATCTCGCTGTTGCTTGCCCCGCTGATCGGGATGGCGGTGGCGGGGCGCGGCGCGGCGCCGGCTCGCCGCTTCGTGCTCGCGTGGTTCGCGGTATCGCTCGGCGCGATCATCGTGTTCGGCGACTGGTACCTGCATTATGCGCTGCCCGCGTTTCTGCCCGGCACGGTGGCGGCGGCGCCGTTCCTCGGGCGGGTGCGCAAGCGCTGGAGCGCGGCGATCCTGCTGCTGGTCGCGGTGGCGGGCGAGGGCGTGGTGATCGGCAATATCGCCGGACGCGGCACGACCGCGCAGTTCGCGGCATCGACCGACGCCATCGGACATGGACGCGGATGCCTGTACGTCTATTCGGGCACGCCGATGCTGTACGCGTCGACCGGGCGGCCCGCCTGTTCGCGCTGGATGTTTCCGGGGCACCTCTATCTCGCGCACGAGGCGGGGGCGGTCGGCGTCGATCAGCTTGCCGAGATCGATCGCATCCTCGCGCGGGGGCCGGACGTCATCACGATGCGCCCGCCGGCGTCGGGGGAGCGAGCGGAAGCGCGCCGCCGCGTCATGGCGGTGATCGGCGGGCATTACTGGCTGGTCGCCCGGCTGCCGATGGGGGACGAGATCATTTCGGTCTATCGCCGGAGGAAAGGATGACCGCCCGTTTCGCCTGGCATGCCGACAGTTACGACAGGCGGCTGGCGTCGATCCGTTATCGATTGTTCGCGCCGCTCGACGCGCTGCGCCGGCGGGGCGTGGCGATCGAGCAATATCAGGCGGGGCGCGACTATGCCGCGATCATCTTCTCCAAATCGCATTCGCCCGCGGCGGTGGCCGCGGCGCGGGGCGCGCGGGGTGGGGGGCGAGAGGTGATAGTCGATCTTTGCGACAATCTGTTCGCCGCGCAGCGCGCCGGCCATGCCAGCGGCGCGCGGGTCGCCCGCCTGCGCGAGATGCTCGGACTCGCGACCCGCCTCACCTTCTCCACCGCGACGCTGGCCGGGCAGATCGCGGAGGAGGTGCCCGGCCTGACGGCGCCGGTGACGGTGATCCCCGACGTGCTGGATATCGACCCGCCGCCCGCGCTGCCGCTGTCGCTCGCCGAGCGCGCGGCGCTCGCCAGCCTGCGGCGGTTCCACGCCCGGCACGCCGGCGCGCTGCATTGCGTATGGTTCGGCAAGAGCCTCGGGCAGGCTTCCGGCTACGCCCATATCGGCGCGGCGGCGCGCGAGCTGGGGCGCTTCGCCCATCCGGCGACGCTCACCATCATCAGCAACGACTGGCTGGGCTACCGCGCCGCGCGGCGCCGCTGGCCGGTGCCGGTCACCTATGTCCCCTGGACGCTGGCGAGCGCGCCGATCGCGCTGGCGCGGCACCGCGTGGCGGTGATCCCGCTGGAGCGGAACGATTATACCGCCGGCAAGACGATCAACCGCCCGGCGACCGCGTTGCTGGCGGGGCTGGGCGTCGTGGCGGACGCGATCCCTTCCTATGAGGAGCTGCGGCCGTTCATCGCGCTCGACGACTGGCAGGGCGGGCTGGAGCGATACCGGCAATGGTCGGACGGGACGGCGGCGGCGCTGGCGGCGGGCCGGGAGCATCTCGCGGCGGCCTATGGCGCGGACGCGGTCGCCGCGCGCTGGCATGCGATACTGGAGGCATTATAAGGCGGCTTCGACGGAATTGATGTTGCCGTGCTGGTTGATGTGATGATCGAGGGGTTGCGTCATGGATCGCGAAGACGACGACATTAAGGACGAATTGAAAAGAATAGACCCCAATGACATACTTGGGATCCTGTCGATATTATCGACAATAGCAAATATAATTTGCAGCATAATATTCAAATATTATACGATAGATATATTGACGTCTATATCAATAATATTCGGCATATTATCAATCGTGAACAAGAATGGAGTAATCCCGAAGATATCCCTGATTCTCGTATCCTCGCAGTTGTTCATCATCTTTCTTCTGCGGATACAATAAAGAGAGTGTATCAATGATATATCGCGGATTTTCGACGCGGTTGGTATTGCTCTCGTGGTTCGTCGTCGCGCTGCTGGCGTTCGGCAGGCTGGGGACCGTATTTTCGTCCGTCCTGCTTGATTACAATGAAGGGTGGAACGCCTTCCAGGCCGCCGCCGCGATGGGGAAAGGGGCGCTGTATCCGCCCGCGAGCGGATTCACGGCGAATAATTACCCGCCCCTGTCCTTTTACGTCGTCAGCTTTTTCTCGGGATTATCCGGCGATCTCATCGTTTCCGGGCGGATCGCGTCGCTGGTCTCGATGATCGCCGTCGCCATGGCCGTCCTTGCAGCGACAAGGAGGATCGTGCCGGAGGAGAAATCCGCCGGCTGGCTGGCGTGCCTGATATTCCTTTTGTGCAACGTCACCGTTTTTCGCTCTTATGTCGCCATGGACGATCCGCAATGGATGGGACATGCGTTCATGACCGCCGGGCTGCTCGCGCTGCTGTGGAAGAAGCCGGGCGACCGGGTGCCGTTGCTTTCCATCGCGCTGTTCTGCCTCATGATGTTTCTCGGCGTGCTGGTGAAGCACAATATAATTGCGATCCCCGTGTCGGTCGCGATATGGCTTTTTTCTTTCGATCGCCGCGGCTTCCTCATCTGTCTGGCGCTGGCGGTGCTGTCCGCCGTCGCAATCGCCGCGCTGGACGGCTTGCTGTTCGACGGAAACATGATCGCATCGGTGATCGAGTTCAAAAGATCATATTCGCTCGGCAGGATGCTGCACCATTCCCTGTTGGTCATTCTCTTCGTTCCGATGATCATGTGCTCGGGCCGGTTGTGGCGCGAGCGGCGACGGGATCGCCGCGCCGGCCTGCTGGTGATCGGAATCTGGGTGTCGCTGCTGCTGGGGGTGCTCCAGGGCAGCGGCAGCGGCGTCGATATCAATGCCTATTTCGAGATGCTGATCTTCCTGTCGATCGCGTGCCCGGTCGCGCTCGCGCTGCGATCGCCGCCGGCCTGGGGAAGGCGTTTCCGGTTCCTGCTGGCGCTTCCGCCGGCGATCATGATTCCCTATGGCGCCGTGGCGAGCGCCAGCGAGATCAGGGGCAAGGCGGCGGGTGTCGCGGCCGTCGACGCGATGGTTTCCCGGATCAGGACGATTCCTGGGCCGGTCGCCTGCGAAGATCTCGCCTTATGCTATTGGGCGGGGAAGGATTTCGAGGTGGATTTTTTCTCGACCCGGCAGAAACTGACGCAGGGTGAGTTCAGGAAGCGTTTCCGCGACGCGATCGTGAATCACGATTACAGCGCGATCGAAATGAGGAACATGGCGCCGGGAACCGACGAGAATTCGGTCAGGATTCTGATCGCAGGACATTATCACCTGCTTTACGAGCGCGGGGACATGGGGATTTACGTGCCGAACCCGCCCGGCCGGATGGCGCGGCGATGAAGCGCCTGCTCGCCTCGATCCACGATGTCGGCCCGCGTTCCGAGCGCGAGGTGGACGCGCTGCTGGAGCGGCTGTCGGGCCATCTCGGCGGGCCGCGCCTCGCGATGCTGGTGGTGCCCGATCACTGGGGCGAGGCGCCGCTGGTGCAGGGAACGCCGTTCGCGACGCGGCTGCGCGGCTGGGCCGAGACGGGCGTCGAGATGTTCGTCCACGGCTGGTTCCACCGCGACACCAGCGAGCATCACGGCATCGCCGCGCTCAAGGCCAGGCACATGACGGCGAGCGAGGGCGAGTTCCTCGGCCTCGACCACGCGACCGCGCTCGACCGGATGACGCGCGGCAAGGCGCTGGTGGAGGATATCATCGGCCGACCGGCGGCGGGATTCATCGCGCCGGCATGGCTCTATTCGGACGGCGCGCTCGCGGCGCTGGGCGAGGCGGGCTTCGCGCTGGCGGAGAACCACGGCCGCGTCTGGTCCCCGGTCGAGCGCGGCCGGGTGCTGACGCGCGGCCCGGTCATCACCTGGGCGAGCCGCAGCAACGGGCGGCAGCTGAGCTCGCTCGCCGCCGCCGCCGTGCTGCGCCGCCTGCTCCAGCCGGCGAAGGTGGTGCGCGTCGCGGTCCATCCCGGCGACGCGCATGTCCCCCGGCTGCTGGAGAGCATCGACCGCACCTTCCGCGCCTTCGCGCGCGGCGGGCGCGTGCCGTCGCGCTACGCCGACTTGCGCTGAGCGCCGTCGCGGCGCGCGATCCGCGCCGCATAATAATCGACCAGCGCCTGCGCGTGCTGACGGTCGTCGACCACCTGCCCGGCGGCGACCGTCGCGGCGCGGCGCAGGATGCGCTGGTCGCGCCCGGCGAGGCGGCGGATCGCCGCGGCGCAGGCCTTGGCATCCCCCGCCGCATAGGTTTCGGCGAAAGCGGGCCGGGCGACTTCCGCCGCGCCGCCCTCGTCCGGCACGATCAGCGGCGCGCCCGAGGCCAGCGCCTCCGACACGACCAGCCCGAACGTCTCTATCTCGCAGCCGTGGATGCAGGCGTCGGCGCTGGCCATGATGCTGGCGAGCCGCTCGCGGTCATAGACCGGCTTGAACAGGCGGATGTGCGGGCTGCCCGCCGCGCGCCGCTCCAGCGCCGGGGTCTGGCTGCCGTGGCCGATCAGGATCAGCCCGACCGGCAGGTGCGCGCCCGCGCGCTCCACCGCGTCGATGACCATGTCCCAGCGCTTCTCGCGATGATGGCGGCCGACGCCGAACAGCAGCAGCCCGTCCTCCGGCAGCCCGCATTGCGCGAGCAGCGCGCGGCGCAGCCGCTCGTCGCGGAAGCGCGGCGAGAAATGCTGCCGCTCGATCCCCAGCGGGAAGGCCGCGTCGATCCTGAGGCCGCGCGCCGTCAGCCGCTTCTGCAACGCCGGCCCGTTGGTGACGACGCAATCGTATTTGTCGAGGAAGCGCGCCATGTAGCGCGTGTACCAGGCGAAGGCGCGCTCCACCCGCTCCGCGCTCGCCACGCCCTCGAACCAGCGCTGGGCATAGGCGGCCATGTTGTCGTTGTGCATGAAATAGGATTTGAGCGCGCGGCCCTGCCAGTCGCCGACGAACCACGCCGGCTTCCACGGGCTACAATTCTCCACCACGTCCGGGTCGTAATGGTCGAGCAGGCGCGTGATCGCGTCGCGGTCCCAGAACAGGCCGTAATTCTTGTCGAACGGGATCGGCGGCGACTTCACGTAATGGATGCGGCCGCCGCCGGGGCGATCCTCGATCCGCTCCTCCTTGCCGCAGGCGAGCACGATCAGCTCATGCCCCAGATCGGCCATGATGCCGATCTTGCGGTCGATATAGGTGCGCACGCCCCCGCCGGTGGGCGAGTAGATCTCGTTCACGTCGACGATGCGCATCCTATTCGCCCACCGGGCCGAAAGCGGGCGGGAAGCCGTGGAGATATTGCGCGCGGATCACCACCGTCGTCACGCCGTTGCCGACGTTGACCAGCGCGTTGGCGAGCTTCGGGCGCGACCGGCCGAGCTTCTGGTTGCCCGGCACGCCGGCGCCGTCGGTCCAGAAGTTGAACTTGTTCTTCCCGTCGCGGTCGTGGGTGAACAGGATCGCATAGCTGCCGGGATGCGGCACGCGGATGCACATCACCACCGGGCCGGTGTGCGGCGTGGCGACCCAGACGCGGCGGAACACCTTGCCTTCGGCCAGCAAGTCATGGTCGTCGCGGAGGAAATCCTGCTCCGTCGCCGGGAAAAGCTCCAGCTTCAGCGAACCCTGGCGGTCCTTCATGCCGACGATCTCGGCGCGGATGCCGGGGCCGTTGACGCAGGCGTCGGTCTCGCCGACCGGCTGCGCGGCGGCGGCCAGCGGCGCGAGCAACGGGAGGAGCGCCGCGACGAACGGGATCAGGCGGCAGCGTACCATTCGCGGGCCTTTGCGAGTGCGGTCCCGGCGCCGATCACCGCGATGACGACGACGTGGACGAGAAGGGTGAATGCGGCGGTGAAGGCGATCATCTCGGACAGGGCCTGGTCCTGCCCGATGATGATGATCGCGAAATTGGCGAACAGCAGGTCCTTGTTCGGCAGGAACGGCAGGCGCGAGACGAGCAGCCGGCCGGCGGAAAGGAACAGCCACATGCCCACCGAAACGTCCGGCATGGCGAAATGCCAGCACAGGGCCAGCAGCACCGAGCCGATCGCGATGCGCGTGACGTGGATGGCGAAGATCGCCCACAATTGCCGGCGCGGCAGCGAGAAGACCCGCTTGGAGAAGGCGACGATCGCCACCGAGATGAACAATGTGACGCCGCCGGACCACGCCACCGCCTTCAGGATATGCGGCGGGATGAGCTGGTAGCCGAGCGGCAGCGCGATGGCGCAGAGCAGGATCGTCGCGCAATTGCCGGCGATACCGGAAAGGATGCCCACGTCCTTCACCGCGCCGAACGGGGCGGCGATCATGTGCGACCTGGCGCGCGCCCAGGCGTAGAAATAGGCTTCGCCCGAATAGCCCAGCACCACGTCGTTGGCGATCCGCTTCTTGTTGAGCGCGATGAACCCGCCGAGCCACGGAATCCGCCACAGATAGCGGAAGATCAGCACGTCGCCGACCGGGAAGGTGAAATAGAGCGCCGCGAAGCAAAGGTAGAACCACGGGCTTGCCGGCACGGTGCGATGCAGCCCGGCCAGCCCGGAGCCGAGCAGCTCGTAACCGAGGCTGACGATCATCGCCAGCGTCACCAGCCCGCCGAGGATCATCGGCCAGCGCCGCCTGATCGTCTCCACCGGCTCCAGCCCGGCGAGTTCGACGATCGGATCGGGCGCAAGGGCGGTAGCGGGCATCTCGGGCGGGGCTCCGGCGGGCAAGGCTGTCTTTCGGTTCGCCCGATTCAGGGCACAGGGACCAAACTCACTCAGGACAACGTCGTGATCGCCCGGAGAAGCCGGCTGGCAAGAAGCGTAGCGCAGCCGCGTAGCGGTGGCTACGCGCAAGCAAGCGATGCCGTCCAGCCGGCTTCTCCGGGCGACCGCTTCGCGGCGGGCGGCTTTTGGCGTCATGCGGCGTCGCGCGTCGATCACGATGCTCGAGCATCGCTCCCTCCTTGCTCCTTGCCTGACGCCAAAATCCGCTCCGTCACGGCGTTGTCCTGAGTGAGTTTGGTCCGTAGGCCCATTCGCGGCTGATTGTGGAATCTTGTGGGCGAATCTGGGCTGTTGCATGGCAGGGTGCAAGATGGACCGCGCGAAACACATTTTTACCTATGCCGAAACGCTGGAAGGCGGCGGGGTGGAGCGTGCCCAGCTCCGGCTCGCGCGCGGGTGGATCGAGGCGGGGCGGCGCGTCACGCTGGCGATCGGCGATGCCGACGGGCCGCTCGCCGCCGAGATTCCGCCGGGGCTGGAGGTGGTGCCGCTGGGCGGGAGGACGTATCGCGCGCTGTTCGCGGTGCCGCGTATCGTGCGGGAAACGCGGCCGGACGTGATCTTCTGCGCCGGTTCCTATTACACCGGCATCGCCTTGTGGACGCGGCTGCGGCTCGGCCGCGCGTGCCCGCCGATCGTCGGCAAGGTATCGAACGCGATGCGGCGCGGGGACTATCCGCCGCTGGTCGCGCGGGGCCATGCGGCATGGCTGCGCGCCCATCCGTGGTTCCTCGACCGCATCGTCGCGATGAGCGAGGCGAGCGCGCGCGACGTGATCGAGACGACGCGAATCGACGCCGGGCGCGTGCCGGTCATCCCCAATCCGCCCGCGCTGCCGCTGCCGGGGTCAGCGCCGCCCAGCCTGCCGCCGCGCTACATCCTCGGCGTCGGCCGGCTGGTGCGGCAGAAACGCTGGGACCGGCTGCTCGACGCGATGCCGCGCCTCGCGGAGCGCCTGCCGCTCGTCATCCTCGGCGAGGGCGAGGAGCGCGAGGCGATCGCGGCGCGCGCCGCCTCGCTCGGCGTGGACCTGCGCCTACCCGGCCATGCCGCCGATCCGCTGCTGGCGATGCGCGCCGCCGCGGTGCTGGCGCTGACCTCCGATTACGAAGGCGTGCCGGGCGTCTTGCGCGAGGCGCTGTCGGTCGGGACGCCCGTCGTCACCACCGATTCATCGCCGGCGGTGGCGGAGATCGTCTCCGCGCCGGCGCTCGGCACGATCGTGCCGACGCATGACGGGGATGCGCTGGTCGCGGCGCTCGACGCATGGCTCGGTCCGGCCGCCGCACGCCCGGTGCCGGTGCCGCCGCCGGGCGTGGATTCGGTGCCGCGCTATCTGGCGCTGTTCGATTCGCTCATGCCGGGCGCACCTGTTCCGGCGCGGCGGCCTGGAACGCCGGCAGCGCCTGACACGCCGCTTCCGCCGCCCGAAGGCGCGGCCACGGGTCGAGCGGCACCTTGAAGCGCCGCGCGTTGGCGAGCTGCGGGACAAGGCACACGTCGGAGATATCGGGAGCATCGCCGCCCAGGAACGGGCCTTCCCCCGCCATCCGCTCCAGCGCGTCCAGCCCCTCGACGATCCAGTGCGCATACCAGGCGGCCGTGGCCGCCTGATCCGCGCCGAATTGCGATTCGAGCCGCTTGAGCACGCGCAGGTTGTCGATCGGGTGGATGTCGGCGGCGATCACCAGCGCGCGGGCGAGCTGGTCGGCGCGGACGAAGGGATCGCCCGACAGCAGCGGCGGTTCGGGGAAGCGCGCGTCGAGCCAGTCGATGATCGCGAGGCTCTGCGTGAAGGCGCGGCCGTCCACCACCAGGGTCGGCACGAGGCCCTGCGGGTTGATCGCGCGGTTCGCGGCGGCGGATTGCGCGCCCTCCAGCAGGTTGACCGCCACGGTGTCGTGCGGGACCTGCTTGAGATTGAGGCAGATGCGGACGCGATAGGCGGCCGACGAGCGCCAATAGTCATGCAGCGTGATCTTCATGGCGTGTCCATCGCGGCGGCGTCCTCGTCCTCGACGTGCTCGGAGCGGCGCTCCATCGCGGTCTTGATGAGCACGGTCATCGGATCGGCGAGCGCGAGGCCGAGGATGCCGAACAGCGCGCTGGCGAGGATCTGCGCGCTGAGCGTCAGCGCCGGCGGCAGGTCCACCGCGCGCTTGGCGACCATCGGGATGATGACGTAGCCGTCGAACAATTGCACCGCGACATAGATGCCGATCGCCGCGAAGCCGGTGTGCAGCCCGGCCGAAAAGCCCACCGCGATGGTCAGCGCGCCGGAGATGAACGCGCCGATATTGGGGATGAAGGCGAGCATCCCGGTCAGGATGCCGAGGATCAGCGCCATCGGCACCCCGGCGATCGCCAGCGCGACGCCGACGAACACGCCCTCCGCCGCCATGCCGACCAGCCGCCCGGCGAGCAGCCGGCGCATCGTCTTGCCCATCTCCTGCACGGTGATGGCGAATTCGCGGCGATTGTCCTCCGGCACCATCCATTGCAGCCCGCGATCATAGACCTTGGGGTCCATCGCCACGAACAGGCCGATCACCATGATCATGAACATCGTGGTCAGCGCGCCGAACGCGGTGCCGACCCATGAGGTGAGCCGCCCGACCGACGACAGCGCCTCGCGCGCCATGCTGGAGACGTCGTTCGCGCCGGGCACCAGCCCCTGCGCGGAGAGCCAGCTCGCGAAGCGCATCCCCTGCACCTCCACGGTGGAGCGGAGCTGCGTCACCTGATCGGCGATCTGGACCCCGGCGATGTAGAAGGTCGCGACGAGGAAGGCGATCGTCAGCAGGCAGACGATCAGCAGCCGCAAGCCGCGCGCGATCGGCAGCACGCGGCCCAGCAGCCGGACGCCGCCATCGAGCAGCGCGGCGAACACCAGCCCGGCGAAGATGATGAGCAGCGGCTGGATCAGCAGCACGACCAGCGCGATCGCCGAGGCCATGCCGAGCCACACGGCGGCGCGGCGGATCTCGCGGCGCGTCTCGGGGTTGCGGACCTCGTGCGGGCTGGCGCCGGCGACGACCTCCACCCGCGACGCGCTCACCGCACCTGCTCCGGATGGAGCGAGGTGCCGGCGCGGCCGGGGCGCAGCGCATGCCACCAGGTCAGCGGATTGAGCGTGGCGTTGCCGTCGACCGAGAAGGTGATGAACTCCGCGCGCCCGCCCAGATTCTCCCACGGCACCGGCCCGCCCAGCCCGCGCTCGAACCCGCCGAGCGCGAAGCGGCTGTCGGCGGAACGGTCGCGGTTGTCGCCCATCAGGAAGACATGGCCGGCGGGGATCGTGATCGGGCTGCCGGCGTGGTAATAATCGCCGGGGCTGTCCGGCTCCAGATCGACCGTGTCGTAGCGGCGGCCGTTGGGCAGCGTCTCCGTGACGATCGGCAGCCGGCAGACGGTGGTGCCGTTCGGCAGCGTGACGCGCGCGCCGGGATATTGCGTCGGGTCGCAGGTGGCGTTGGCGTCCACCGGCAGGTCGCGATAGTGGATGGCGCTGCGCGCGACCGGCTTGCCGTTCAGGATCACCACGCCGCCGCGCACCTCCAGCGTGTCGCCGGGCAGGCCGATGACGCGCTTGATGTAATCGCTCGACTGGCCCGGCGGGGTGACGATCACCACGTCGCCGCGCTCCGGCATCTTGCCCCACAGCCGGCCCTTGATGAAGGGAAGCTGCACCGACCAGCTATCCTCCGGCTTGTGCAGCACGAGGCTGTCGAAGATCGCCACCGGATCGGGGATGGTCGGCGACACGAACGACCAGCCATAGGCATATTTGGAGACGACCAGCCGGTCGCCCACCTCCAGCCCCGGCAGCATCGATTCGCTGGGGATGTAGAAGGGCTTGGCGATGAAGCTGTGGAAGCCCAGCACCGCGAGGATCAGCCAGAACATGCCGCGCAGCTCGCCGCGCCAGTCGACTCCGCGACGGGGGGCGGCCTCCTCCGCGGCCGGCGGTTCGCTCGTCAATGCCAGCTCCTCGGCCATGAAATCACTCTGCTGGGACCGCCTCGATGATCACGAACGCCTGTGCCCAGGGGTGATCGTCGGTGAGGGTCAGGTGGATGCGGGCGACGTGGCCCTCCGGGATCATCGCGTCAAGCCTCGCTTTCGCGCCGCCTTCGAGGGCCAGCGTCGGTGCGCCCGAGGCTGCGTTGACCACCCCGATGTCGCGCATGAACACGCCGCGCTTGAATCCGGTTCCGACCGCCTTGGAGAAAGCCTCCTTGGCGGCGAACCGCTTGGCATAGGTGCCGGCGCGGGTGAAGGGGCGCTTCGCCGCCTTGGCGCGCTCGATATCGGTGAACACGCGTTGCTCGAACCGCTCGCCGAACCGTTCGAGCGAGGACTGGATGCGCTCGATATTGCACAGGTCCGAGCCGAGGCCGACGATCATGCCGGTCGGTCCGCTGACGTGGTGCGGCCGATCAAGGAAAACGTCACCGCGCCGCGTCCATCAGCTCGCGCATCCGCCGGACGCTCTCCGCCAGCCCGACGAAGATCGCCTCGCCGATCAGGAAATGGCCGATGTTCAGCTCGCGGACCTGCGGGATCGCGGCGACCGGGATGACATTGTCATAGGTGAGGCCGTGGCCGGCATGGACCTCGATGCCGTTCTTCGCCGCCAGCGCCGCCGCGTCGGTCAGCCGGCGCAGCTCCGCCGTGCGCGCCTCGCCGGCCAGCTCGGCGTAGCGGCCGGTGTGCAGCTCCACCACCGGCGCGGCGAGCCGCACCGCCGCCTCGATTTGCCGCGCGTCCGGCTCGATGAACAGCGAGACGCGCACCCCCGCCGCGCCCAGCTCGCGCACCATCGGCGCGAGGTGATCGAATTGCCCGGCGGCGTCCAGCCCGCCCTCGGTCGTCCGCTCGGCGCGCTTCTCCGGCACGATGCAGGCGGCGTGCGGGCGGTGGCGCAGCGCGATTGCCAGCATCTCGCCGGTCGCCGCCATCTCCAGATTGAGCGGGATCGAGAGGTCGGCGGAGAGCCGCGCGATATCGTCGTCGGTGATGTGGCGGCGATCCTCGCGCAGGTGCGCGGTGATGCCGTCCGCCCCCGCCCGCGCCGCGAGCAGCGCCGCGCGCACCGGATCGGGCGCCGCGCCGCCGCGCGCGTTGCGCACGGTCGCGACGTGATCGATGTTGACGCCGAGGCGCAGGCGGGCGCTCACGCCGCCGCCCTGCTGCCCGGCTTGATCGCGGGGATCGCGGCCAGCGCCGGCGGCAGCGCGTCAGCCGCATAGGTCGGCACGTCGAGCCGGATCAGCGGGAAGAACGGCACGCCGAGGTCCGCCGTCCCGTTCGAGCGATCGACCAGCGCCGCGCCCGCGATCACCTTGCCGCCCGCCGCCTCGATCGCCTTGATCGCCTCGCGGCTGGACAGGCCGGTGGTGACGACGTCCTCCATCATCAGCACCTCCTGTCCCGGCGCGAGGCGGAAGCCGCGCCGCAGCTCGAACGTGCCGGCCGGCCGCTCGACGAACATCGCCTCGACGCCCAGCGCGCGCGCCATCTCATGCCCGGCGATCACCCCGCCCATCGCCGGCGAGACGACCGCGCCGATCCGCGCGCGCAGCGCCGCCGGGATGCGCGCGGCGAGCGCCTCCGCCAGCCGCGCGCCGCGTCGCGGGTCCATCAGCACGCGCGCGCATTGCAGGTAGCGCGGGCTGCGCAGCCCGGAGGAGAGGATGAAATGCCCTTCGAGCAGCGCGTCCGCCGCGCGGAACTCGGCCAGCACCTCGTCGTCGTTCATGGATATCCCTTCGCTTCGGCCCCGCCCGTGCAGATACGGGCCGGCGGACGCCCGCGCAACGGGCGATGACTCGGACTCTTAGCGCTTGAGGCGACGGGACCTGCTGCGTATAGCGCAGGCCGAATGGACGGAATCTGCGCCGCACGAGCGGCTTTGGGGCCGGGACAGGCAGGGGTGACAACAAGACGATGAAGATCGCGTTCAAAGGATTGGCTCTCGCGGCCGGCCTCGCGCTGGCCGGGCTGGCGCCCGCCTCGGCGCAGGCGCCCGCGAAACAGGAAGCGCCCGTGGCCGCCGCCGCGACGCCAGCCGCCGCGGCTCCGGCCGCCGCCGCGACGCCCGCTTCGCCCGAACTGGCGATGGACGGCGCGCCGGCGATGACGGTCAAGCCGATGATCGGCCAGCCGACCGACGGTCTGATGCACCTCCAGCCGCAGGTGACGAAGGTCGGGCAGCGCGCGCACGATTTCCACAATCACATCCTGCTGCCGCTCATCACCGCGATCTCGCTCCTCGTGCTCGCGCTGCTGGTGTGGGTGGTCATCCGCTATCGCCGCGCGGCGAACCCGGTGCCGTCCAAGACCAGCCACAACACCGTGATCGAGGTGGTGTGGACGCTGCTGCCGGTGCTGATCCTCGTCGCGGTCGCGGTGCCGTCGATCGGCCTGCTCTCCGCGCAATACAAGCCGGCGCCGGCCAACGCCGTCACGCTCAAGGCGATCGGCAACCAATGGTATTGGAGCTACCAGTATCCGGACAACGGCGGGATCGAGATCACCGCCAACATGCTGAAGGAAAAGGACCAGGTCGCCGCCGGCGAGCGTTACCGCACCGATGCGGACGGCCCGCGCCTGCTCGCCGCCGACAATCGCGTCGTGCTGCCGGTCGGCGTGCCGATCCGCCTCATCACCACCGCCAACGACGTGATCCATAGCTGGGCGGTCCCGGCGTTCTGGATCAAGCTCGACGCGGTGCCGGGGCGCCTCAACGAGACGAGCTTCACGATCGACAAGCCGGGCCTCTATTTCGGCCAGTGCTCCGAGCTGTGCGGCGCGCGCCACGCCTTCATGCCGATCGCGGTGGAGGCGGTGCCGCCGGCCGAGTTCGCCGCATGGATCAAGGCCAAGGGCGGCACCATGCCGGGCGCGGTCAAGCCGGCCGACGCCGCCGCGGCTCCCGCCGCCGCCGCGCCGGCCGATGCCGCCGCCAATGCCGCCGCGCCGGCCGCGAACGCCGCCGCTCCCACCACCAATCAGGCCGCGACCGCGAATGCGGGCCCGGCCGGCCCGACCGGACGCTGAGCCATGACCGATACCGCGATCCAACCTTCGGCGTTCGAGGCGCATCACGCGCACGACCACCATCATGATGCCGATCACAAGCCGGGCTTCTTCGCCCGCTGGTTCATGTCGACGAACCACAAGGACATCGGCACGCTCTATCTGATCTTCGCGATCACCGCCGGCATCATCGGCGGCGGGATCTCCGGCCTGATGCGCGCGGAGCTGATGCATCCGGGCATCCAGTACCTCCAGGGCTGGGCGGCGCATCTGCACGGCGGCGAGGCCAGCCTCGACGAATCGCTGCACCTGTGGAACGTGCTGGTGACGGCGCACGGGCTGATCATGGTGTTCTTCATGGTCATGCCGGCGATGATCGGCGGGTTCGGCAACTGGTTCGTGCCGCTGATGATCGGCGCGCCGGACATGGCCTTCCCGCGCATGAACAACATCAGCTTCTGGCTGCTGATCCCGGCCTTCTCGCTGCTGCTCGCCTCGCCCTTCTTCGGCGGCGCCGGCAACGGCTGGACGCTGTACGCGCCGCTCTCCACCTATGGCGAGCCGGGGCCATCGACCGACATGGCGATCCTCTCGCTCCACCTCGCGGGCGCATCGTCGATCCTCGGCGCGATCAACTTCATCACCACGATCTTCAACATGCGCGCGCCGGGCATGACGCTGCACAAGATGCCGCTGTTCGTCTGGTCGGTGCTGGTCACGGCGTTCCTGCTGCTGCTCGCGCTGCCGGTGCTGGCGGCGGCGATCACCATGCTGCTGACCGACCGCAACTTCGGCACCACCTTCTACGATCCGGCGGGCGGCGGCGATCCGATCCTGTACCAGCATCTGTTCTGGTTCTTCGGCCACCCCGAAGTCTACATCATGATCCTGCCGGGCTTCGGCATGGTCAGCCAGATCATCTCCACCTTCAGCCGCAAGCCGGTGTTCGGCTATCTCGGCATGGCCTATGCCATGGTCGCGATCGGCGTGGTCGGCTTCGTCGTGTGGGCGCACCACATGTTCACCACCGGCCTTTCGGTGAACACCAAGATGTATTTCACCGCCGCCACGATGGTGATCGCGGTGCCGACCGGCATCAAGATCTTCTCGTGGATCGCGACGATGTGGGGCGGCAGCCTCACCTTCCGCGTGCCGATGGTGTGGGCGATCGGCTTCATCTTCATGTTCACCGTCGGCGGCGTGACCGGCGTGGTGCTCGCCAACGGCGGCGTCGACGATTACATGCAGGACACCTATTACGTGGTGGCGCACTTCCACTACGTGCTGTCGCTGGGCGCGGTGTTCTCGCTGTTCGCCGGCTTCTATTACTGGTTCCCGAAGATGTCCGGGAAGATGATGAACGAGTTCCTCGGCCATCTGCATTTCTGGGTGTTCTTCATCGGCGTGAACGTCATGTTCTTCCCGATGCACTTCCTCGGGCTTCAGGGCATGCCGCGCCGCTATCCGGATTATCCGGACGGCTTCGCGCACTGGAACGAGGTGGCGACGATCGGCTACATGATCATGGCCGCCGGCATGGCCATCTTCTTCGTCAACCTGATCATCTCGCTGATCGCGGGCAAGAAGGCTGGCGACAATCCGTGGGGCGAAGGCGCGACGACGCTGGAGTGGACGCTGTCCTCGCCGCCGCCGTACCACCAGTTCGAGACGCTGCCGGTAATCGACGACGATCAGCACCACTGATCGCCGCAGCAGGGGCAAACGAGACGCCTCGCGGGAAACCGCGGGGCGTTTTGCTTTGCAGGGCTGCGCGCGGCAGTTCCTCCTGCGCGGCCTTTCCCGTCAGGCATCGTCCCTCGCGGCGCCGCTGGCGCGACATTCCGTGCTTGGCGGCGGCGGGCTTTCTGGCATGATCGCCCCGTCACCCCGCTGGCAGGAGCGCGCGATGCCCGATTTCCGCATGATCGACATCGGCGATGTCCGCCTGCGCGTGGCGGTAGAGGGGGCGGGGCCGCTGGTGCTGATGGTGCACGGCTTTCCCGAGAGCTGGTATTCGTGGCGGCACCAGCTCGGGCCGGTGGGGCGCGCCGGCTTCACGGCGGCGGCGATCGACGTGCGCGGCTATGGCGGGTCGGACAAGCCGCGGCCGGTCGCGGCCTATGCGATGGAGCATCTGGTGGCGGATATCGCCGCTGTCGCCGCCGTGCTCCAGCCGGAGCGGCCGGCGATCCTCGTCGGGCATGACTGGGGCGCGCCGATGGTGTGGAACAGCGCGCTCGTCCATCCCGAGCAATTCCGCGCCGTGGCGGCGCTGTCGGTGCCCTATGCCGGGGTGCCGTCACGCCCCTTCACGGAGACCTTCCGCGCCGCCTTCACCGCGAAGGGGCGCTTCTTCTATCAGGAATGGTTCCAGATGGAGGGGCCGCCGGAGGCGGAAGCCGAGCGCGACGTGCGCGATTTCCTGCGCAAATTCTATTACGCCATTTCAGGAGACGCGCCGCCCGGCACGTGGCCGGAGAAGCCGGCGGGGGCGACGCTGCTCGACGGGATGATCGATCCCGGCACCTTCCCCGCGTGGCTGACGCCGGCGGACCTCGAATATTATGTCGGGGAGTTCGAGGCTTCGGGTTTCCGTGGCCCGATCAACCGCTACCGCAATCACGAGCGCGATTTCGCGTGGCTGCAACCCTATCGCGAGCGGCGTATCGAGCAGCCCGCGCTGTTCATCGGTGGCGGCAAGGACCCGGCCACTACTCTGTTCGGCGCGGTGAGCGATCCGGTGGCGTTGATGAAGCCGCTGGTGCCCCGCGTCGAGGGGCATGTGCTGGAAGGATGCGGGCACTGGACGCAGCAGGAGCGGCCGGCGGAGGTCAATCGCCTGCTGCTCGACTGGCTGGCGCGGCTGTAACTGGCGCGGCGAGGCGGAGCGAGACCTGGCGGCGCTTCAGCGCTTCATGCGTGCACGGCCCCTGATCGGCGCGCGATCCCTTCGCGTCGATGCGATCGGGTGAATGGCCGGTCGAGGCAATTGCCTGCGGGCGTTTTCACGCCATGCGGTGTAATCGCCCGCCGACCACCGATGGCGTCGCCCGTTTCCCCGACGACGCGGGGAAACGGGCGAGCGAGGCTCAGCCTTCGGACTGCGCGGCGGCCTTGCGGCGCCCACGCGTCGGCTGGGGGGCGGCCTCGCTCTCCGCCTTGCGCTTCATGCCGGGCTTGCGGCCGAGACCGATCTTCTTGGCCATCGCGCGGCGCGCTTCCGAATAGCTTTCGGCGACCATCGGATAATCCGGCTTCAGGCCATAACGCTGGCGATATTCGGCCGGCGTCAGGCCCTGACCCGCGAGGTGACGGCGCAGCGTCTTGTAAGGCTTGCCGTCGATCATCGAGATGATGAAATCCTTCGACGCAAGTGATTTACGCACCGAAACCGCGGGGACATGTTCGGCGGTGACTTCCGGCGCGCTGGCGGCTTCCACTTCCGACGAAAGCCCCGAAACAGCTTCGTGCATCTTCTGGAGAAATGCCGGCACATCTTCGCTCGATGCCCGTGTGTTCGGGTTGGAAAGCCACGCGATCGTCAATTCGGTGGCAAGCTCAACCGCGTTGGTGTCGATGGATTCTTCGGGCATGCGCCATTCCTTTTAGCAGTTGGCATGTCAATAACAGCGAAATGACGCCCGTCAACATCCCGGCAGAAATCGACGGAAAGCATTACTGTCCGAAATCAGGAAAAACTCTCGCCGCGCAGATAATTCACCGGGCCCGGCCGTTCGGCCGGTATCCCGGTACGATGACCAAGGCAGTTGTAGCTGTGCTTGAGCATGCGATGATGCAGCTGCGAAATGACGAAGCTGTCACCGTTGACAGCTTTGTTGCGATGCGGCTTGGACGCCTGATCGGATGGCGAGATGTCGCGCCGCGAATGTTACGAAGTGGTAATATTGCGAAGTTTTCGCAAAGTATCGAGCCGTGTCGCGGCTCCTTCCGACAAAAAGGCCGCCGCGAACTGCTCGCGGCGGCCTGAATAAAATCGCCGGGATATCGAGGGTTCAGCCGGGGATGGCCGGCAGATCGAGGCCCTTTTCTCTCGCGCAATCGATCGCGATCTCATAGCCGGCGTCGGCATGACGCATCACGCCGGTCGCGGGATCGTTCCACAACACGCGCTCCAGCCGCTTCGCCGCCGCCTCGGTGCCGTCCGCGACGATCACCATGCCGCTATGCTGCGAATAGCCCATGCCGACGCCGCCGCCGTGATGCAGCGACACCCATGTCGCGCCGGAAGCGGTGTTGAGCAGCGCGTTGAGCAACGGCCAGTCGGACACCGCGTCCGAGCCGTCGCGCATCGCCTCCGTCTCGCGGTTGGGCGAGGCGACCGAGCCGGAATCGAGATGGTCGCGGCCGATCACCACCGGCGCCTTCAACTCGCCCTTCGCCACCATCTCGTTGAAGGCGAGGCCGAGCCGGTGGCGATCACCAAGCCCGACCCAGCAGATGCGCGCCGGCAGGCCCTGGAAGTGGATGCGCTCGCGCGCCATGTCGAGCCAGCGGTGGAGGTGCCTGTTGTCCGGCAGCAGTTCCTTCACCTTGGCGTCGGTCCGGTAGATATCCTCCGGGTCGCCGGACAGCGCGACCCAGCGGAAAGGGCCGATGCCGCGACAGAACAACGGGCGGATATAGGCGGGGACGAAGCCGGGGAAGGCGAAGGCGTCGGCCACGCCCTCGTCCTTCGCCACCTGGCGGATGTTGTTGCCGTAATCGACCGTCGGCACGCCGTCGCGCTGGAAGGCGAGCATCGCCTCGACATGCTTCGCCATCGAGGCGCGCGCCGCCGCCGCGACGGTCGCCGGGTCCTGCTCGCGCACCGCGAGCCAGCGCTCCACCGTCCAGCCGGCGGGGAGAT
Organism: Sphingomonas sp. CL5.1; assembly: GCF_013344685.1. NCBI lineage: Bacteria > Pseudomonadati > Pseudomonadota > Alphaproteobacteria > Sphingomonadales > Sphingomonadaceae > Sphingomonas > Sphingomonas sp. CL5.1. The sequence goes on along the minus strand of NZ_CP050137.1, from coordinate 638,955 downwards.
AGCCGTTGACCGGATCGTGCGCGCTGGTCTGGTCGGTGAGCAGGTCGGGGCGCACGCCGCGCGCGTAAATCTCCGGCAACAGTTCCGCCGCATTGCCGAGCAGGCCGACCGACACCGGCTCCTTCGCGCTCGTCACGATCTCCAGCGCCTCGTCGAGGCTGGCGGTGGCGCGGTCGAGATAGCCGGTGCGCAGGCGCATATCGATGCGGCTCTGCTGGCATTCGATCGCGAGGCACGAGGCGCCAGCCATCACCGCCGCGAGCGGCTGCGCGCCGCCCATCCCGCCGAGGCCGGCGGTGAGCAGCCATTTGCCGGAAAGGTCGCCGTCGTAATGCTGGCGGCCCATCTCGACGAACGTCTCGTAGGTGCCCTGCACGATGCCCTGCGTGCCGATGTAGATCCACGAGCCGGCCGTCATCTGGCCATACATCGCGAGGCCCTTGCGATCGAGCTCGTCGAAATGCTCCCAGTTCGCCCATTTGGGGACCAGGTTGCTGTTGGCGATCAGCACGCGCGGCGCGTCCGCATGGGTGCGGAACACGCCGACCGGCTTGCCGGACTGGATCAGCAAGGTCTGGTCGTCCTCCAGCCGGCGCAGCGTCTCGACGATCCTGTCGTAGCTCTCCCAGTCGCGCGCGGCGCGACCGATGCCGCCATAGACGACCAGCTCCTCCGGTCGCTCGGCGACATCGGGGTGAAGGTTGTTCATCAGCATGCGCAGCGGCGCTTCGGTGAGCCAGCTTCTGGCCGAGAGCGTCGTGCCGGTGGCGGGCTTGATGACGCGGGAGGGATCGAATCGGGTCATTTCGCGAAATCCAGGCAGGCGTTGAGGACGTTGCGCAGCGTCGCGGTGAGCGGCGCGGCGAAAGCGGGGTCGAAGGCGGGGGGCCAGTTGGTCTCGTCCGGCGCGGCCGGCTCGGGAGCGTAGCCGCGGATCGCCAGCTCCATCTGGATCGCGTGGATGCCGCTCGCCGGCCGGCCGTAATGCCGGGTGGTCCAGCCGCCCCTGAAGCGGCCGTTGACGATCTGGTCGGCGGTGCAGGCGGTGGAGACGGCGGCGGTCAGCGCCGGATCGCAGGTGGCGTCGCCATTGGTGCCGATGTTGAATTGCGGCAGCTCGCCATCGAACAGGCGCGGGATGCGGCTGCGGATCGAATGCGCGTCGTAGAGGACGATGCGCGGATGCGCGGCGCGGAGGCGCGCGATCTCGGCGGCGATGGCGGCGTGATAGGGATCGAAGAAGGCGGCGCGGCGGCGGGCAATCTCGGCCTCGTCGCGCGCCGGGCCGGCATAGAGCGGCTCGCCGTCGAAGGTGGTGGTGGGGCAGAGTTCGGTCGTCGCCTGCCCCGGATAGAGCGACGCGCCGGAGGGATCGCGATTGGCGTCGATCACGCTGCGCGAGACGGTCGTGCGGACGATCGTCGCGCCGAGATCGGCGGCGAAGGCGTAGAGCCGGTCGATATGCCAGTCGGCGTCGCGGCGGGCGCGCCACGGGGAGACGAACCGCGCGTCCAGCCCGGCGAGGTCGGTGCCGGTGTGCGGCATGGCGACGATCAGCGGGGCGTCGCCGCGATGGAGATGGACGAACGCGGTCATGCCGTCACTTCCGGCAATGTCGCGCCGCTCGCCGCGACCAGTGCGCCTGACGTTACCAGCGCGGTGGCCCTTTCCATGTCCGGCGCGAAATGGCGGTCGTCGTCGAGCGTCGGCACCTCGGCGCGGATCGCGGCGCGCGCTGCCTCCAGCGTGGCGGACGAGACGAGCGGGGCGTGGAAGTCGCAGCCTTGCGCGGCGGCCAGCGCCTCGATGCCAATCACGTTGGCGGCATTGGCGGCCATCGCCAGCAGGCGGCGCGCGCCGTGTGCCGCCATCGAGACGTGATCCTCCTGATTGGCGGAGGTGGGGATCGAATCGACCGAGGCGGGATAGGCGCGCTGCTTGTTCTCGCTGACCAGCGCCGCCGCCGTCACCTGCGGGATCATGAAGCCCGAGTTGAGGCCGGGGCGCGGGGTGAGGAACGCCGGCAGGCCGGACAGCGCCGGATCGACCAGCATCGCGATGCGGCGTTCGGCGATGCTGCCGATCTCGCAGATCGCGAGCGCGATCATGTCGGCGGCGAAGGCGACCGGCTCGGCATGGAAATTGCCGCCGGAGAGCGCCTCGTCGGTGTCGGCGAAGATCAGTGGGTTGTCGCTCACGCCATTGGCCTCGGTGGCGAGCGTGGCGGCCGCCTGCCGCAGCACGTCGAGCGCGGCGCCCATCACCTGTGGCTGGCAGCGCAGACAATAAGGGTCCTGCACGCGCGGGTCGCCCTCGCGGTGGCTGGCGCGGATCGCGCTGCCGGCCATCAGCTTGCGCAACGCGTCGCCGACCGCGATCTGGCCCGCATGGCCGCGCAGCGCGTGGATGCGCGCGTCGAACGGCGCGTCGGAGCCTTTCGCCGCCTCGGTCGACAGCGCGCCGGTGACGAGCGCGGCCTGGAACACGCGCTCCGCCTCGAACAGCCCGGCGAGCGCGTTCGCGGTGGAGAATTGCGTGCCATTGAGGAGCGCCAGGCCCTCCTTCGGGCCAAGCTCCAGCGGGGCGAGGCCGGCGGCGGCGAGCGCCCCGGCGGCGGGGAGACGCTCGCCGCCCGCGACGATCTCGCCCGCGCCGATCATCGCGGCGGCCATGTGCGCGAGCGGGGCGAGGTCGCCCGATGCGCCGACCGACCCCTGGCACGGGATCACCGGCAGCAGATCGCGCGCCAGCATCGCCTCGAGCAGCGCCACCGTCTCCGGCCGCACGCCGGACGCGCCGACGCCGAGGCTGGCGAGCTTCAGCGCCAGCATCAGCCGCACCACGCCGGCGGGCGAGGGCGCGCCGACGCCGGCGGCGTGGCTCAGCACGATATTGCGCTGGAGCGTCGCGAGGTCCGCGTCGCCGATCTTGACGCTGGCGAGCTTCCCGAAGCCGGTGTTGATGCCATAGACCGGCTGGTGCCGCGCGATGATCCGCGCGACGGCGGCGGCGCTTTCGGCGATGCGCGGGGCGGCGCTGTCGTCGAGCTTCGCGGGCGCGCCGCGATAGATGGCGCGCCAGTCGGCCAGCGGCACATGGCCGGGTAGAAGAACGATCACTTGCCTCTCCGGATGCGGGTGTGAAGCGGGTTGAAGCCGATGCGATAGACAAGCTCGGCCGGGCGCCGGATGTCCCAGATCGCGAGGTCGCAATGCTTGCCGGGCTCGAGCGTGCCGATCGTGCCGGCGCGTCCCAACGCGCGGGCGGCGTTGACGGTCACGCCGCGCAGCGCCTCGTCCACCGTCAGGCGGAACAAGGTCGCGGCCATGTTGAGCACCAGCAGGATCGAGGTGAGCGGCGAGGTGCCGGGGTTGCTGTCCGTCGCGAGCGCGATCGGCACGCCGGCCGCGCGCAACGCGGCGATCGGGGGGAGCTTCGTCTCGCGCGTGAAGTAATAGGCGCCGGGGAGCAGGGTGGCGACCGTGCCGGTGGCGGCCATCGCGGCGACGCCCGCCGCGTCGAGATGTTCGAGATGATCGGCGGACAGCGCGCCGTGGCGGGCGGCGAGCGCCGCGCCGTGGAGGTTGGAAAGCTGCTCGGCGTGGAGCTTCACCGGCAAGGCGAAGCGCGCGGCGGCGGCGAAGACGCGTTCGGTTTGCGCGGGGGTGAAACCGATGCCCTCGCAGAAGGCGTCGACCGCATCGGCGAGCCCCTCGCGCGCGATGGCGGGGAGCATCTCGTCGCACACCTCGGCGATATAGCCGTCCGGGTCGCCGGCATATTCCGGCGGCAGCGCATGCGCGCCGAGGAAGGTGGTGGCGACGGCCACGTCGCGCGTCTCGCCCAGCCGGCGCGCGGCGCGCAGCATCCGCGCCTCGCTCTCCGGCTCCAGCCCGTAACCCGATTTGATCTCGATCGTCGTCACGCCCTCCGCGAGCAGCGCGTCGAGCCGGGGGAGGGCGGCGGCGACCAGTTCCTCCTCGCTCGCGGCGCGGGTGGCGCGCATCGTCGAGACGATCCCGCCGCCGGCGCGGGCGATCTCCTCGTAGGAAGCGCCGGCCAGCCGCAACTCGAACTCATGCGCGCGGTCGCCGGCGTGGATCAGGTGGGTGTGGCAATCGATCAGCCCCGGCGTGATCCACCGGCCGGCGCAATCGATCGTCTCGCGCGCGGCCGGAGCGCCGGCGGCGGGGCCGGCATAGGTGATGACGCCCCCGGCGCAGGCGATCGCGCCATCCTCCACGACGCCGAGGCCGGCGCCGGCCATCGTCGCGAGTCGGGCATTGGTCCACAGACGGTCAGCCATAAGCGCATCATTGCAGCCTTCGCCAATAATGTATAGACATTATCGCACCGCTAGCGGGAGATCGACGTGACGGTGCTGCATTTTGCCGAAGCCATGCTGCCCGAAGGCTGGGCGCGCGACGTGCGCGTGACCGTGGCGGACGGCGTGATCGCCTCGGTCGAGATCGGCGCGGCGGCCCACGGCGGCGACGAGCGCCACGCCGTCGCGCTGCCGGGGATGCCCAACCTGCACAGCCACGCCTTCCAGCGCGGCATGGCGGGGCTGGCGGAGGTCGCCGGGCCGGGCGACGACAGTTTCTGGACGTGGCGCGAGGTGATGTACCTGTTCGCCGCGCGCGTCTCGCCAGACGATCTCGCGGCGATCGCGGCGATGGCCTATGCCGGGATGCTGGAAACGGGGTTCACCCGCGTCGGCGAGTTCCATTATCTCCACCATGCCCCGGACGGCGCCCCCTATGCGGACCGCGCGGCGATGAGCGCGGCGATCGTCGCGGCGGCGGAGGAGACGGGGATCGCGCTCACCCATCTGCCGGTATTCTACGCGCATGGCGGGTTCGGCGGGGCGCCGCTGGGCGAGCGGCAGGCGCGGTTCCGGCACGATCTCGACGGCTTCGCGCGCCTGCTGGAGGGCGCGCGCGCGGCCTGCGCGACGCTGCCCGACGCGGTGGTCGGCGTCGCGCCGCATTCGCTGCGCGCGGTGACGCCGGAGGAACTGGCGGCGCTGGAGCTGATGGCGCCCGGCGCGCCGATCCATATCCATATCGCCGAGCAGGTGCGCGAGGTGGAGGATTGCCGCGCGTGGAGCGGCGCGCGGCCGATGGAGTGGCTGCTCGATCATGCGGCGGTGGACGCGCGCTGGTGCCTCGTCCATGCGACGCACATGACGGCGGACGAGACGGAGCGGCTGGCGCGATCCGGCGCGGTCGCCGGGCTATGCCCGATCACCGAGGCGAATCTGGGCGACGGCATCTTCCCGGCGGTCGATTTTCTCGCGGCCGGGGGGCGATATGGCGTGGGATCGGATTCCAACGTGCTGATCGACGCGGCGGAGGAATTGCGGCTGCTCGAATATGGCCAGCGGCTGGAACGGCGCGGGCGCAACCTGCTCGGGCGGGGCGGATCGACCGGCGATGCGCTGTGGCGCGGAGCGGTCGCGGGCGGGGCGCGGGCGCTGGGCGCGGCGAGCGGGATCGCGGCGGGCAATGCGGCGGATATCGTCTCGCTCGACCGCGACCATCCCGCATTCGTCGCGCGCGAGGGCGCGGCGCTGGCCGACGCCTTCGTGTTCGCGCGCGGCGCGGTGGATTGCGTGTGGCGGCGCGGCGCGAAGGTGGTGAGCGGCGGGCGGCACGTCGCGCGCGACGCGATCGCGCGGCGCTATGCCGCCACGTTGCGGCGGTTGCTGGCGTGACCTCGCTCCACGCCCGGATCGTCGGCGAGATCGAGGCCGATATCCTCTCGGGCGCGCTGGCGGCGGGCGCGCGATTGCCGGTCGAGCAGGAATTGATGCGGCGCTACGATTGCTCGCGGATGACGGTGAGCAAGGCGCTCGGCGAGCTGACGCGGCGCGGGCTGATCGATCGCCGCAAGCGCGCGGGCACCTTCGTCGGGCGGCCGCGCGTCCATTCGGTGGTGCTCGACATCCCCGATCTGGCGCAGGAAGTGGCGGCGCGGGGGCAGGCCTATGCCTATTGCCTCGCCGAGCGCCGCATCCGCGCGGCCAGCGATGCCGAGCGCGCGCTGGCCGGGGCGGGGAAAGTGTTGCAGCTCGACGGCGTGCATCTCGCCGACGGCCTGCCGCTGGCGGTGGAGGAGCGGCTGGTGAGCCTCGCCAGCGTGCCGGAGGCGGCGGACGCATTGTTCGAGGACGTATCGCCGGGCGGCTGGCTGCTGCATCATGTGCCGTGGACCGAGGCGGAGACGCGCATCGCCGCCGACGGCGCGTCCGGGGTGATCGCGGAGCGGCTGGGCGTCGCGGCCGGCACGCCGTGCCTCGTGATCGAGCGCACGACATGGCGTGGCGATGCCGGCGTCACCTTCGTCCGGCAACATTTCCTGGGCGCGCACTATGATCTGGTCGCGCGCTTCGGGCCGGGCGCGCGCTAGGGCGATCGCCATTCAGTTCTGACGGGCTGCAAATGATCGCTTTCCGCGCTTCCGATGCTCACGAACCTTCAGTTCGCTGCGCTCCGGATCACGGAAAACCACCATTTCGCCGCGTCATCTCCTGAATGGCGATCGGCCCTAAAGCCCCCGCACCAGCCGCGCGGCGACGGCGAGCCACGGCGCGGCCTCGATCGCCTGCGTTCCCGCGCCCGTGGCGAGCGGCAGGATCGTGACGTCGCCCTTCTCCGCCGCGATCAGGCGGCCGAATACGAAGCGCCCGGCGGCCATCGGCGCCAGCACGTCGCGGTTGAGCGCGCCGGCATAGCCATCGGGCGCCAGCATGTCGCACCAGATCTCGTCGCCCGCGCGATAGTCGCCGGTTCCCGCCGTGACCGTGACGGCCACCGCGCCCGCTGAGGGCTGCGGCGGGACGATGCGCGCCGGCTTGCGCGGAGCATGCGCGCCATCGGGGCCGAGCGTCGCCGCCACCGCGAGATCGCCACGCCCGGGCAGCGAGACGAGGTCGCTCGCCTCCACCTCCAGCGCGGCGGCGATGCGGTTGAGCCACGCGACCGACACGGTGCGCGTGCCCATCTCCAGCCGGCCGATCGTCTGCGCGGTGGTCGGCGGCGAGCAGCGGCGCGCGACATCCTCCAGCGTCAGCCCCCTGGTGCGGCGCACTTCGCGAATGGCGGTGATCATGGCAATGTTCCTAACCAAATCGGTTTTACCTCTGTCCTACGATAACGCGGATATGGCAAGCGCCGATTCGCGAGAAATGGAGGAACCGGATGCGCGAACTGGTGGAACGGGCGATCGACGCGCAGGGGATTGCGCGCGGGCCGGCGCGGCGCGGCGGGCGCAGCGTGACGGTGAACCTCGCCGAATCGCCGCTGTCGTGGCTCGCCGCGCGCGGGCTGGTCGATGCGCGGCAATGCGAGGCGGGGGAGCGGCTGCGCGGCGATTACGAACGCGCGGCGATCGCCCCCGCGACGACGATGCGCTGGGGCGTGCAGCGGGTCGACGGCGGCGGCGGTGACGGCCTGGACCCGGCGACGGCGGGGATCGCGGCCAAGCGGCGCTTCGACGCGGCGATGGCCGGCGTGGGGCGCGGGCTATCCGACATTTTGTGGCGCATCGTCTGCGCCGGCGAGCGCCTGCCGGAAGCGGAGCGCGCGCTCGGCTGGCCGAGCCGCTCGGGCCGGCTGGTGCTGACGCTGGCGCTGGATCGGCTCGCGGATCACTATCGATTGCGCTAGAGCGGCGCGATGCGGTTCGAGATCGTCAAATGCCATGGGTCGGGAAACGATTTCCCGCTGATCGACGCGCGGGGGATCGCGCTGGACGACGCGCAATGGCCGGTGGTCGCGCGCGCGCTGGCCGACCGGCGCGGCGCGGTGGGCGGCGACGGGCTGCTGGTTTTGCAGGAGAATCACGGCCTCCTCCGATTCCGCATGTGGAACAGCGATGGCTCGGAGGCGGAGACGTGCCTCAACGGGGTGCGCTGTGTCGCGCGGATGGCGTTCGAGCGGCTGGGGATCGACCGCGCGACGCTGCACCTGATGCGTTCCACCGTCGAGGTGGCGCGCGAGCCGGACCTTGCGCCCGGCGTCTATACCGTGGGCGAGGTCGCCGGGCCGGCGGGGCTGGACGTCAACGAATGGCCGCTCCACGGCGAGGGGCATGAGATCGTCGCGCGCCCGATCGCGCGGCTCGATCCGGTGCTGGCCTTCACCGCCGTCGCCATGCCCAACCCGCATCTCGTGGCGTTCGTCGATGCGATCGACGAGGCGGCGCTGGTCCGCATCGGCACGATCTGCGAAGCCGCGCCGGACTGGCTGCCGAACCGCGCCAACGTGTCGTTCGTGCGGGTGCTCGGGCCGGAAGCGATCTTCGTGCGCACCTTCGAGCGCGGCGTCGGGCTGACCGACAGTTGCGGCAGCGCGATGGCGGCCTCCGCCTTCGCCGCCGCGCTGACCGGCCGCACCGAGTTCGCGCGCGAGGTGATGGTGCGCAACAAGGGCGGTCTGGTCATGGCGCGCGCCGAGGGTGACGGCATGGTGGCGCTGCGCGGCAATGCGACATGGGAATGGGAGGGCGCGGTGAGCGTCGATCCCGCGACCGGCATCGCCGGCGACCTGATCGTCGCGCGCCATTTCAACACTGAGATCGCGGCCTGGGCGGCGGTGGCGGAGGCGAGCGCGGCGGCGTGAGCCGATACGCTCATTCCTCGCCGAACAGCGCGCGTTGCGCCTTGTCCAGTTCCTCCGCGTAACGACGGCGGACATAGGTTTCGGTGACGATGCCGAGCACATGGCCGTCCGCGTCGAGCACCGCCAATTCGTCGGTGGCGGCGGTGTCGAACGCCTTCATCACCACGCCGAGATCCATGTCGGGCGACAGCGCCGCGTCGGTGGCGTGCGCGAGCGTCGCGGCCGGGGCCTCGCGGTCGACCCCCTCGGCGAAGGCGGCGGCGATGGTGACGACGCCGGCATAGCGCTCGTCCTCGCCGACCAGCACGACGCGGCTGGTCGCTCCGAGCGGGAAGCGGCGGCGAAGCTCCGCGATGGTGATCGCGGCGGGGGCGGTCGCCGCGCCGCGCCGCATCATCCGCCCGGCGGTGAGCGCCTTCATCCACCCCACGTCGCGCGCGCTCTTGATCGTCTCGCCGCGAAGGTGGAAGCGCCAGGTTGAGAATGAATATCCGAACAGTTCGCGCACGATCGTCGAGGAGACGAGCGAGGCGGCGAGGACCGCGCCGGTGAGGCTGAAGTTGCCGGTCGCCTCCAGCACCAGCATGGCCATCGTGAAGGGGCCGCCCACCACCGCCACCGCCAGCGCCGCCATCCCGACCAGCGCGGCATTGGCCGGATCGAGGATCGGGAAGCCGACCAGCAGCGCGAGGAAATCCGCGTACAGATGGCCGATCAGCGTGCCGAGGAACAGCGAGGCGAAGAACAAACCGCCGCGGAAGCCGAAGCCCAGCGACACGATCGAGGCGCAGCTCTTGGCCAGCAGCACCCCGGCGATGAACGCGACGGGCAGCGCCGACATCATGTCGATATGCAGCGCGCTGTGCCCGGCCGACAGCGCCTGCGGCGACCAGGCGGCGATCGGCACCAGCAGCAGCCCGCCGATCGCCGGCCGCGCCCAGCCCGGCAGCGACGCCCGCGCGCGCACCTCCACCAGCGTCACCGCGCGCATGATGAGGATGCCGTAGAGCGCGCAGATCGCGGCGAGCCCCGCGTACACCAGATAGCCGAAGGTGTGGATCGCCGGCCCCGGCTGGACATGGACGATATAGGGCACCTCGCCGAGCCGCTGCGACACCTGCGCCCCGGCCAGCGCGGCGGCGGCGACCGGGGCGATCGCGGCGGGGGTATAGGCGCCGATGACGATCTCGAACGCGTAGAAGGCCCCGGCGATCGGCGCGCCGAACGCCGCCGCGATCGCCGCCCCCGATCCCGCGCCGACCAGCACGCGCATGTCCGCCCGCCTGAGGCTGAGCCAGCGCCCGGCGAGCGAGCCGAACAGCCCGCCGACCTGCGCATAGGCCGCCTCCAGCCCAACCGACGCGCCCACCCCGTTCGACAGCATCGTCTGCCCGGCGATCACCCCGCTGTCCGCCTTGGACATGCGGCCGCCGTGGAGCGCGTTCGCCTCCACCGCGTCGACCAGCGGCCGCTTGCGCGCGCGCACCGCCCAGGTGAACAGCGCCAGCGCCGCGCCGCCCGCCGGCAGCACGAGCAGCCGCCACGGATCGAGCCACTCCGCCCCGCTCAACCGGACATCGGCGGGCAGGCCGTAGAGGATATGCTGGATCCCGCGCGCGATCCCGCCGATCAGCACTGTCGCCAGCCCCGCCGCCATGCCGGCGACGATGGCGAGCGCGATGAACGAGAATTCGCTGCCGCGCACCTTCTGCCGAAGCCAGCGCAGCCACGCCGGCACGCGGCGCAGCAGGCGCGGATTGGGATGGGGCAGATGAAGGTGCGGGACGGGACGCATCGGCCGAATGGCATGGCGCGGGTGGGTGAAGATGTCACGCGCGATGTGGGAGGGGCGATGATCGCGGCGGTGACGGAATGGCGGAAAGCGGGCGGTCCACCCCGTTCCGTCACCCCAGCGAAAGCTGGGATCTCAAGCCGCAGGCGATGCGGCGGGCAATCGCACCTCGATGGCGATGCCAGCTTTCGCTGGCATGACAGATTGGGCGCACTGGGGCGTGAACCAAATAGAGGCAAATCGCTTGAAAGCGCGATGCTGCTTATGGCCGTACCGCTTGCGGGGCGGCCTGAGATGGCGCACAGAAGGACAATGCGAAACTACGATTGGACGTTGGCAGCCTTCCGCTCGCGCTTCTTCTATCTGATTTACGCTATTCCCATGATCTTCATCGGTCCATTTGCCTATATCCCTTGGGGCATGGGTGGCGAACTGTTCGGCAATCTCTGGCGGTTTTATTACAATCTGGCAGGTGGCAATTGGATCGCTGCCTTTTGGGGCGCATTGCTCTTGCTCATTTTTCTGCCTCTATATCTGATCCCATTATGGGTTTTGATCGAAGGCGTGGCGTTTTTGCAGCGTCGCGGCTTTCTGCCTCATCACCATGGGGCCGAATGACAAACCACCACAGAACTCTGCACCGCTGACAAGACTCAGCTATACGAACATCTGCACGCCGAAGGGTCGGCCACGATTGAGAAGGCGGCTCAGAAAGCAGTGGCGCGACCCGGAGTGCCCACATGGGGTGATTGCCCGTAGGATTGCTGACGCGTCCGCTATCGGAACTTGTCGAGAGCGATTGAATGGCAGAAATTGGGGGCGTTAGCCGACGTCGCTCCCTTTCCGTCACCCCAGCGGAAGCTGGGGTCGCGTGCCTCAGGCGATGTGATCGAACAGGTCATTCCATTGAGGATTCGTCGCCTCGATCAACTCCACTTTCCACGCCCGTTTCCATGCCTTGAGTGCCTTTTCCCGCGCGATCGCGCCTTCGATCGTATCGTGCGGCTCGGCAAGGACGAGACGGGTGAGGCCATAGCGGCGACAGAATGACGGGCCGCTCCCTCGGCGATGCTGGTCGATACGCTCCGCGAGCCGTGTCATGACGCCGATATACAGGACGCCGCCCGGCCGGTTGGTCATGATGTACGTCCAGCCGCTCATGCGGTGATCGTATCGCGTATCGAGGGCGATGCCAGCTTTCGCTGGCATGACGGGATACTGGCATGGCGGGATTGGGAAGGCGTTTACCCACGCAAACCAAATAGGCACAAAACGCTTGACAGCGCGACGCTGTTTGGGTACATAACGGGAACGCTGACGAATTGCGACTCGGGGCCGGCGGGCGGCTTCCGGTGGCGCGTGTCGGCGGGGGACGGGCCGGTGCGCGCGGACGGGGAGTCACGCTGCGCCCGGCCCGTCTCCGTTTCGGGGTTCGGGCGGGAGAAGCGGACATGGACATGAAAGCGGCGCGGAAGGAAGCCGGGGGCGATCCACGGCGCTGGCCGGCGGCGGATCGCGAGGCGTTCCTCGATCATCTCGCGGCGACCTGCAATGTGAAGACGGCGGCGGCGGCGGGCGGCGTGACGGGGCAGACCGCGCTCAGATGGCGCCGCCACGACCCGGACTTCGCGCAGGCGTGGAGTGAGGCGCTGGCGCTCGGCTATGAGATGCTGGAGACGCGGCTGGTCGGCCATGCGCTCGCCGGGGAGCGGGGCGGGACGCTGGCGGGCGACGATGACGGCGCGCTCCCGCCGGTCGCGGTCGAGCTGGCGCTCAAGCTGCTGACCTATCATCGCAACGCGCCCGGCAAGCCGCATCGGCGCACCGGCCCGAAACGCGCCTATGCCGAGAAGGACGACAGCGACCGCGCGATCCTCGCCAAGCTGGCGCAGATCGAGAAGGCGCGCGCGAAACGCGCCGCCGCGCCGGGCGCGGGCAAGTGACGCGGCGGGGATATGTCGACCCCACCGCCGAGATCGTCGACCGCCTGATCGCGCTGCCGGAACGCGCGCGTCTCGCCGCGATCCGCGCGATGACGCCCGCGCAGCGGCGCGAGTTCCGCGATCGCTGGGCGGCGTGGGCGCATGACGGGCAATATGCGCCGCCGGGCGACTGGCGGGTGTGGCTGATCCGCGCCGGGCGCGGCTTCGGCAAGACGCGCGCCGGGGCGGAATGGGTCGGCGCGCTGGCGCGCTCGACGCCGGAGGCGCGGATCGCGTTGGTCGGCGCGACGGTGGACGACGTGCGGCAGGTGATGGTCGAGGGGCCGAGCGGCCTCATCGCGCTGGCGCATGAGGGCGAGCCGCTGGAATGGCAGGTGACGGCGGGCGTGCTGCGCTGGCCGAACGGGGCGAGCGCGACGGTCTATGCCGCGACCGTGCCGGAGAAACTGCGCGGGCCGGAGCATCATGCCGCGTGGTGCGACGAGCTGGGCAAATGGGCGCGCGGCGGCGAGGCGGCGTGGGACAACCTCATGCTGACGATGCGGCTGGGCAAGCGGCCGCGCGTGCTGGTGACGACCACGCCGCGCCCGACGCGGCTGATGCGGCGCGTGATGGCGCTGCCCGGCGTGGTCGAGACGCGCGGGGCGACGGCGGACAATCCGCACCTGCCGGAGAGCTTCGTCGCGGCGATGGCGGAGAGCTATGGCGGGACGATGCTCGGGCGGCAGGAGCTGGAGGGCGAGCTGATCGACGAGGTGGCCGGCGCGCTGTGGACGCGCGGGCTGATCGAGGCGCGGCGCGTGGCGCTGGTGCCCGATGCGGTGCGCGTGGTGGTGGGCGTCGATCCGCCAGCGGGCGTGGGCGGCGACGCCTGCGGCATCGTCGCGGTGGCGCTGGGCGCGGACGGGCGCGGCTATGTGCTGGAGGACGCCAGCGTCTCGGGCGCGACGCCGGAAGGCTGGGCGCGCGCGGTGGCGGCCTGCGCCGGGCGGCGCGGGGCGGACCGCGTGGTGGCGGAGAAGAACCAGGGCGGGGAGATGGTGCGCTCGACCCTGCTCGCCGCCGATGCGGTGCTGCCGGTGAAGCTGGTCCACGCCAGCCGGGGCAAGGCGGCGCGGGCGGAGCCGGTCGCCGCGCTCTACGAGGCGGGGAAGGCGTGGCACGTCGGCGCGTTTCCGGCGCTGGAGGACGAGTTGTGCGGGCTGTCGGCGGGCGGTGGCTATGAGGGGCCGGGGCGCTCGCCGGATCGCGCGGACGCCCTGGTGTGGGCGCTGACCGAGCTGATGCTCGGGCGGCGCGACGTGGCGGGGGTGCGGGGGTTGTGATGCCTCGCGTGGCCGGCGCCGCCTGTTTGTCGTCATGCCGGATCAGGTCCGGCATGACGAAGCTCTGTCCATTGTAACGCCCGATCGGCGAGACTGGAATTTCTCTCCCATAGGAGACTGACATGAAATTGTTCGGCTGGAAGGCCGGGCGCGAGGGGTCGCGTCCGGCCCTGTCGCGCGCGGGCGCGTATTTCAACGAGGCGGGGCGCTGGCCGCAGGGTTACGAGGCGCAGGTGCGCGCCGGCTATTGCGGCAATGCGATTGCCCAGCGCGCGGTGAAGCTGGTGGCGGAGAGCGTCGGCGGGGCGCCGCTCGACGGTTCGCCGGAACTGGTGGCGCTCGTCACCGCGCGGGTCGCGGGGGAGCGGCTGGCCGGGGTGGTCGCGGCGCAACTGCTGCTCCACGGCAATGCCTTCGTGCAGGTGCTGCGCGACGCGGACGGCGGGGTGGCGGAGCTTTATCCGCTGCGGCCGGAGCGGGTTTCCGTCGAGCTGGACGCGGGCGGGTGGCCGGCGGGCTATGCCTATCGCGTCGGCGGGCGGGCAACGCGGCTGACCGACGAGGAGGTGATCCATATCCGTGGCTTCAATCCGGTGGACGATCATTACGGGCTGGGCTGCCTCGGCGCGGCTTCCGGGGCGATCGCGATCCACAATGCGGCGACGGCGTGGAACAAGGCGCTGCTCGACAATGCGGCGCGGCCGTCCGGCGCGCTGGTCTATGATCCCGGCGACGGCTCGGCGATGTCGGCGGAGCAGTTCCGCCGGCTGAAGGAGGAGATGGAGGCGGGCTTCGCCGGCGCGGGCAACGCCGGGCGGCCGATGCTGCTGGAGGGCGGGCTGAAGTGGCAGGCGCTGAGCCTCTCGCCCGCCGACATGGATTTCGTCGGGTTGAAGGCGGCGGCGGCGCGCGAGATCGCGATGGCGTTCGGTGTGCCGCCGATGCTGCTCGGGCTGCCGGGCGATGCGACCTATGCCAATTACAAGGAGGCCAATCGCGCGCTCTGGCGGCTCTCCGTGCTGCCGATGGCGGACGCGGTGCTCGGCGCATTGGTCGCCGGGCTGGCGCGGTGGTTCCCGGACGGGCGGGTGGAGATCGACCTCGATCGCGTGCCGGCGCTGGTCGAGGATCGCGAGCGGCTGTGGCGGATGGTCTCGGCGGCGGACTTCATCACCGACGAGGAGAAGCGCCAGATGGTCGGGTGGTCGCAATGAGCGCGGGCATCCTGGCGCAACTGATCGCGCAAGGGTCGGCGGGCGGCGCGGACCTCGCGACGCTGCGCGCGATCGCGGAAGAAGCGGGCGAGCTGGCCGCGACGCGGGCGCTGACCCGGCTCGGTCTCGCGGACGACGAGGCGGTGCGCGACGTGGCGGAGCTGCGCGCGCTGCTGACGGCGTGGCGCGATGCGAAGCGCAGCGCGTGGAAGGCGCTGGCGGGGTGGATCGCGGCGGCGCTGCTGGCGGCGCTCGCGGTGAAACTGGGGTTCGGCCAGTGGGTGCGGTGACGCGCATCCGGGGCCATGCCGCCGTCTATGACCGGGTGGACCGCGCGGGCGACGTGATCCGGCGCGGCGCTTTCGGCGCGCCCGTCGCGGTGCCGCTGCTGATGCAGCATCGCGGGGCGCCGGTCGGCACGATCGAGGCGATCGGCGAGGATGCGCGCGGGCTGTGGATCGCGGCGACGGTGGACGATGCGGCGGCGGCGCGGCTGGTGCGCGGCGGGGCGCTCCCCGGCCTGTCGGTGGGATACCGCCCGGTCAGGACGCGGCAGGGCGCGTGGCGCGAGATCCTCGCGGCCGAGCTGGTCGAGGTGAGCCTCGTCGCGCAGCCGGCGCAGGCGCTCGCGCGGGT
Organism: Sphingomonas sp. CL5.1; assembly: GCF_013344685.1. Taxonomy (NCBI): domain Bacteria; kingdom Pseudomonadati; phylum Pseudomonadota; class Alphaproteobacteria; order Sphingomonadales; family Sphingomonadaceae; genus Sphingomonas; species Sphingomonas sp. CL5.1. Next base: position 623,421 of record NZ_CP050137.1, on the reverse strand, counting down.
GGAGACGATTTCGGACAATTGAGATCGGGGACGGTCCCCGATCCTTTCACCGGGCGCGTTCGCGCGGCCGGAACGTGGAGGTGTGCATGGGTGAGATGGTGATGGCGCGTCCGGTGCTCGAAGGCGCGGCGGCGAAGGTGGGGAGCCGCGCGTTCGCCGGCTATGTCCGCAGCGGCGCGACGCTGGAGATGAAGGCGTTCAGCGGCGTCTCCGGCGACAGCGGCGGCTATGCCGTGCCGCGGGAGATCGATGCGGTGATCGACGCGACGCTGAAGGCGGCCTCGCCGATCCGCGCGATCGCCAATGTGGTGAAGGTGGGGTCGGCGGGCTATCGCAAGCTGGTCACGACCGGCGGCACGCCCTCGGGCTGGTCGGCGGAGAATGGCGCGCGGGCCGAGACGGCGACGCCGACCTTCGTGGAGATCGCGCCGGCGATGGGCGAGCTCTACGCCAATCCCAGCGCGACGCAGGCGATGCTGGACGACGCGCATTTCGATGTCGAGGAATGGCTCGCCGGGGAAATTGCGGCGGAGTTCGCCAAGGCGGAAGGCGCGGCCTTCGTCAACGGCAACGGGACCAACCGGCCCAAGGGCTTCCTGCAGTCGCCGACCGCCGCCACGACGGATGCGGCACGCGCGTTCGGCACGCTGCAATATGTGCCGGCCGGCGCGGCGGGCGATTTCTCGGCCAACCCGCAGGAGCGGCTGATCGACCTGGTGCAGAGCCTGCGCGCCCCGTACCGTCAAGGCGCGGCCTTCGTGATGAACGCCGCCACGCTGGCGCGCATCCGCAAGTTCAAGACCAGCGACGGCGCGTTCATCTGGCAGCCGGGGCTGGCGGAGGGCCAGCCGGCGACCTTGCTCGGTTACCCGGTGATCGAGGCGGAGGACATGCCGGATATCGCCGCCAACTCGCTGTCGATCGCCTTCGGCAATTTCCGCGCCGGCTATCTGATCGCGGAGCGCAGCGAGACGGCGATCCTGCGCGATCCGTACAGCAACAAGCCGTTCGTCGGCTTCTATGCGACGAAGCGGATCGGCGGGTGCGTCTCGAACAGCGAGGCGATCAAGCTGATGAAGTTCGCGGCGAGCTGAGCCTCGATTCGCGCAAGCAGATCGAGGACGCGGCGCGGCCGGGCGGCTTCCCATCGAAGTAATATTTCGATGGGGCCGCAGTGGCGGGGGCGCAACGCGCCTCCGTCCGACGGCCGGGCCATAACCTGCCGGCGACGGAGAAAAGATATGACGACAATGACGACCGGCGCCGCGCGCCGGGGCGGCCGATGAGCGCCGCCCCGATCCCCGCCGCCGCGATCGATGCGGCGGTGGCGGAGGCGCGGGATTTCCTGCGCGATCCGGGCGGGGGGGAACAGGCGCTGCTGGAGCGGCTCGCGGCGAGCGCGCTGCTGCTCGGCGAGGCGTTCACCGGCACCTTGCTGATCCGCCGCACGGTGGAGGATGTGCTGCCGGCGTCGGCCGAATGGCGGATGCTGGCGGAAGCGCCGGTGAGCGCGATCGCCGGGATCACCGGCCTGCCGGCGGAGGGCGCGCCCTTCGTGCTGCCGGCCGAGGGCTATGCGATCGATATCGACGGCGGCGGGCGCGGCTGGGTGCGCGTGATGCAGCCGGGCAGCGCCGGGCGCGTGGCGGTGAGCTACACCGCCGGGCTGGCCGGCGACTGGGCGAGCCTGCCCGCGCCATTGGCGCAGGGCGTGGTCGCGCTGGTCGCGCATCTGTTCGAGGATCGCGGGCGGGCGGGCCAGCCGCCGGCGGCGGTGGCGGCGCTGTGGCGGCCGTATCGCCGGCTGCGGCTGTCGGCGGAGCGGCGGGCATGACGCGCGGCGAGGCAATCGCGGCGCGGATCGGGGCGGCGCGCGCCTCGCAGGTCGCGGGGCGGCTGGCGGCGGCGGTGCGCGAGGCGCTTCCCGATGCGCGGGTGTCGCGCGACGGCAACGCGGTGATGATCGTCGCGCGCGGCGCGCTCTCGCGGCTGCGCTGGCCGGGAGGGCTGGTGCGATGAGCGCGCAGGAGGTGACGCAGGCGGCGGCGATCGCCGCGTTGCGCGCGGCGCTGGGCGAGGTGGCGGTGTTCGATGCGCCGCCGGTCCGCTCGGCGCTGCCGCATGTCGTGGTCGAGCCGGTGCTGCTGGTCGACTGGAGCGCGAAGGACTGGCGCGGGCGCGAGGGGCGCATCACCGTCTCCGCCTACGACGGCGGGGAGCGGCCGGCGCGGCTGCGCGCGCTGGCCGGCGCGATCGAGGATGCGGTGGAGGCGATGCCGGCCGATCTCGGCGCGGGCTGGCGGCTCGTCTCGGCGCGGCTGGCGCGCAGCCGCATCGCGCGCGCCTCGGGCGAGCGCTGGGTGGCGACGAGCGAGTTCGTCGCGCGGATCTATCGGGAGAATTGACGATGGCGGTGGAGAAAGGGAGCGCGTTCCTGCTCAAGGTGGGCGACGGGGGCAGCCCGGTCGCGTGGCAGACGGTGGCGGGGATGCGCACGACGCAGATGAGCGTCAGCGGCGAGGCGGTGGCGATCACCAGCAAGGATTCGGGCGGGTGGCGCGAATTGCTGTCCGGCGCGGGGGTGCGCAGCGTCAGCGTCTCGGCGGCGGGGGTGTTCACCGGATCGGCGGCGGAGGCGCGGGTGAAGGCCAATGCGCTTGCCGGGGTGATCGACGATTACCGCCTGACCTTCGAGGGCGGGGAGACGATGACCGGGCGGTTCCTCGTCACCAAGCTGGAATATGCCGGGGATTTCAACGGCGAGCGTTCGTACACGCTGGCGCTGGAAAGCTCCGGCGCGGTGGTGGCGGCATGAGCGCGGCGAATCCGGCGCGCGGCGAGGCGGCGATCCGCGTCGCGGGCGAGATGCTCGTGCTGCGGCCGACGTTCGCGGCGCTGGTGGCGGCGGAGCAGGAACTGGGGCCGCTGTTCGCGCTGGTCGAGCGGGCGGCGTCGGGCGGGCTGGCGCTGGGCGAGATGGTGGCGCTGTTCTGGCACTGCCTGCGCGAGCGGCCCGAGGGGCTGACCCGCGACGCGCTGGGCGAGGGGGTCGCGGCCGGCGGGCTGGCGGCGACGACGCCCGCGCTCAAGGCGCTGCTCGGGCAGATTCTCGGCGGACGGTGAATTTCGCTGAGAGCGCCGCCCGGCTCGCCGGGCTGGCGGGGGTGGCGTTCGGCTGGTCGCCGGACGTCTTCTGGCGCGCGACCCCGGCGGAGCTTGGCGCACTGGTGCGCGCGGCGGCGGGTGACAGCGCGGATGGCGCGCCGCCCGACGCGGCGGCGATCGCGCGATTGAGGGAGATGTTTCCCGATGGATGAGGAAATCGAACGGCTGGTGGTGAGCGTCCGCGCCGACACCGCCGGTTTCGCGCGCGACGTGGGCGCGATGCGCGGCGAGCTGGAAGGCCCGCTGGCGAACGGCGCGGACCGCGCGGGGCGGGCGATCGAGAACACTTTGCTGCGCGCGGTGCGCAACGGCAAGCTCGGCTTCGAGGATCTGAAGAAGGTCGCGCTCTCGGTGATGGCGGAGATCGCGGCCTCGGCGCTGCGGGCGGGGATCGAGCGGATCACCGGCGGCGGGCTGGATCTCGCGGGCGGGATCGCGGGCGTCCTCGGCCTGCCGGGGCGGGCGACCGGCGGGCCGGTGTCGCCTTCGCGGCCCTATTGGGTCGGCGAGCGCGGGCCGGAACTGTTCGTGCCGACCGCGAGCGGCTCGATCGCGCCGGTGGCGGCGGGCGGCGGGCGCGACGTGCGGGTGGCGATCACGATCAACGCCGCCGCCGACGCCGCGCCGGGCGCGCTCGCGAAATCGAGCCGGCAGGTGGCGCGCGCGGTGCGCGCCGCGCTTGAGGGGGCGAGCGACTGATGGGGCATTGGCTGTGCGCCGCGCGGCGGCATCAGGCGGCGGGGACGATCTCGCGCTTCGACCCGCGTTTCTGGACGGTGAACTTCCCACGCCCGATGATGGCGGCGGTGACGACCACCGCACCGGACGCGCTGCGGGTGGATTGCGCTTTCTATCGCCAGGACGATCTCGCCGGGCTGATCTGGGAGGCGGAGGATCGCCATGACCACCCGCTGCTGAAATATGAGACGGCGCGCGATTTCCGCGACTGCCGGCTGTCGTTCCGCTGGCACTCCGGCCGGGTGCGGGCGCTGGACGCGATCAACGGCCCGGTGCTGACGATCGAGGGGCGCGACGCTTCGGGCGCGGCGCGGTCGTGGTACGTCAGGCTGTGGAATTACGCGACCGGCTCGCCGGAGGATGCGCTGGTCTCGATCGATTTCGCGAGCGTGACCGGCGGCTGGTCGCTGCCGGAGGAGGCGGACCCGGTGTGGGCGGGGGACATCGACCGGATGTTCGTCTCGCTGGTGCCGCCGGATTACAGCGCGACCGACGCGCCGCTCGCCGCGCCGGGCGAGGGCTGGGCGGAGATGAGCGCGATCCGCTGCGACGGGCCGGGCGCGGTGATCGCGATCGGCGAGGTTATCGTGCCGGAACACGGCGTCGGCGTCGCGGGCGGCTATGACGACAGCTATAACCTGACGCCGGCGCGGCTGCTGCGGAATGCGCTGCATCTCGGCTATCGCGGGCGGATCGTCCATTATGTCGGGATGAGCCATTATTTCCGGCTCGATGCCGGGAAGGTGAGCCTCGGCGGCGGGGTGCTCAATGCCCCCTGCGCGGCGTGGCATCGCGATTTCGCGGCGCGGGCGCGGGAGCTTGGCTATGAGATCGTCTGGTCGCTGAGCTATGAGCTGCTCGACGCGCATTGCCCGGAGGAATGGAAGCAGCGCGCGGCGGACGGCGCCCCCGCGCTGGCCGGCTGGTCGCCGCCCTCCACCTTGCTGTCGCCGACGCATGAAGGGGCGATGGCGTATCTCCGGGCGGTGGCGAAGGCGTTCGTGGCGATCGGCGTCGCGGCGGGGCTGGAGGCGAAGTTCCAGGTCGGCGAGCCGTGGTGGTGGATCATGCCGGACGGGCGGCCGTGCCTCTATGACGCGAGCGCCGTCGCGGCCTTCGCGCCGGCGCCGATCGCCTCGATCCGGGGCGGCAGGAGCGCGCCGGAGATCACGACGCTCGATGCGGCGGGGGCGGCGCTGGCGGCGTCGACGGCGGCGCTAGTGGCGGCGGTGCGCGAGGTGGCGGCGGGGTGCGAGACGTATCTGCTCGCCTATCTGCCGACGGTGCTCGATGCGGGCGCGCCGGAGGCGAAGCGGGCGAACCTGCCGCTCGGCTGGGCTTCCCCGGCGTTCGATGTGCTCCAGCTCGAGGATTACGACTGGGTGACGGCAGGCGACACCGCTTCGTCGCGTGATGGCGCGCGGGCGGCGGGGGAGCGGCTCGGCTATCCGGCGGAGCGGCAGGAATATCTCGCCGGCTTCGTGCTGGATGCGGAGGATGCCGCGCAATGGCGGCTGATCGACGCGGCGGCGGAGACCGCACGGCGGCGGGGGGTGCGCCGCGCTTACTTCTGGGCCTTGCCGCAGGTGATGCGCGACGGGCTGGTGCATTGGGATGAGGAGGAGGATGTGACCGCGTTCGATGACGTGCTGTTCCCGCTCGCGCTGGGCCGCGAGGCGGAGGTGGCGCCGGAATTCTCCACCACGATCGTCACCAGCGCGGGCGGTCGCGAGACGCGCAACGTCGCGTGGGAGGAAGCGCGCACCCGCTATGATGTCGGGCCGGGGGTGAGGAGCGAGGCGGATATCCGCGCCTTGCTCGATTTCTTCCGCGCGCGGAGCGGGCCGGCACGCGGCTTCCGCCTGCGCGATCCGTTCGATGCGGCGGCGGCGGACGAGGCGATCGGGACGGGCGACGGCATCGCCCGCCGCTTCGCGCTGATGAAGCATTATGGCGCGGCGACGCGGCGGATCACGCGGCCGGTGGCGGGGAGCGTATCGGTGAAGGTGGACGGCGTGGCGACCGCCGCTTTCTCGCTGGAAGAAGGTGGAATGGTGGTGCTGGACGCTGCGCCGGAAGCGGGGGCGGCCGTCACCGCGTCGTTCGCGTTCGACGTACCGGTGCGCTTCGGCGAGGACCGGCTGACCGTGACCCGCGCGACCTTCCTTGCCGGGGCGGCGCCGTCCGTTCCGCTGGTCGAGATCAGGGAGGCGTGAGATGGATCGGGTGACGCATCTCGCGCTCTGCTGGCGCGTCGAGCGGCGCGACGGCGTGGCGATCGGGCTGACCGATCATGACCGTGACCTGGAGATCGACGGCATGGTCTATCGCGCCGCGCCGGGGATGACGCCCTCGGCGATCGTGCGCGGCGACGGGCTGGACCCCTCGACAATGGATGCGAAGGGCGCGCTGTCCAGCACGGCGATCACTGGGCGCGACCTGATCGCGGGGCGGTGGGACGGCGCGCGCGTGGCGATCTTCGCGACCGACTGGGCCGATGGCGGCGCGTCGGTGGCGCTGGGCGAGGGGACGATCGGCGCGGTGGACCTCGCCGACCACGGCTTCACCGCCGAGCTGCGCGGCGCGGCGGCGGCGCTCGACCGGCCGGCGACCGAGGCGACCTCGCCCGATTGCCGCGCGGAGCTGGGCGACCGGCGCTGCCGCGCGGCGATGGCGGGGCGGCGGCGCTTCGCGCGCGTCGTCGCGGCGGATGAGGAAATGCTGACGCTCGATCGCGCGGAGCCTTCGCCCGATGCCTGGGGCGGCGGGCTGCTCCGCTGGTTCGGCGGTGCGAACGGCGGGTTCGAGAGCGCGGTGACCGTCTCGTCGGGCATGACGGTGACGTTGCGCAGCCTGCCGCCGTTCGCGGTCGAGCCGGGCGCGCTGGTCGAGGTGATCGAGGGGTGCGACAAGACGATCGCCACCTGTGCGGGGCGGTTCGGCAATGCGGCGAACTTCCGCGGCGAGCCGTATCTGCCGGGGATCGACCTGCTGACGCGCTATCCCGGCGGATGACGCGCGCGGAGCGTGTCGTCGCGGCGGCGCGGGCGACCATCGGGGCGCGCTTCCGCTCGCATGGGCGCGATCCGGCGCTGGGCATGGATTGCGTCGGCGTCGCGGCCTTCGCGCTGAAGGCGGGCGGTTATCGCGGGCAGGTCCCGGCGGGCTACGCGCTGGCGGCGGGCGAGGCGGCGATCGCGCCGGCGATGCTGCGCGGCCTCGTCGCTTGCGCGGGCGACGCGCCGGGCGACCTGCTGCTGTGCCGGGCGGCCGGCGGGCTGCACCTCGCGATCGTGACCGATGACGGCTTCGTCCATGCCGATGCGGGATTGCGCCGCGTGGTCGAGCGGCCGGGCGCGCCGCCGTGGCCGGTGATCGCGGCGTGGCGGATTCAGGGAGAAGATGATGGCGACTTTGGTGCTGACGGCGGTGGGCACGGCGATCGGCGGCCCGATCGGTGGGGCGATCGGGGCGATGATCGGGCAGACGGTCGACCAGAACATATTGTTCAAGCCGAAGGGGCGCGAAGGCCCGCGCCTCACCGAGCTTTCGGTGCAGACATCGAGCTACGGCACGCAGATTCCGAAATTGTTCGGCACGATGCGCGTTGCGGGATCGGTGATCTGGGCGACCGACCTGATCGAGCATCGCGCGCGTAGCGGCGGGGGCAAGGGGCGGCCGAGCGTCACCACCTATAGCTATACCGCCTCGTTCGCGGTGGCGCTGTCGGCGCGGCCGATCCTCGGCGTCGGGCGCATCTGGGCGGACGGCAAGCTCCTGCGCGGCGCGGCGGGCGACTGGAAGAGCGCGACGACCTTCCGTCTGCACCTGGGCGGCGAGGACCAGCCGCCCGATCCGCTGATCGCCAGCGCCGAGGGCAGCGCCGCGACCCCGGCGCATCGTGGCATCGCTTATGCGGTGTTCGAGGATCTGGCGCTGGAGGATTTCGGCAACCGTATCCCCTCGCTCACCTTCGAGGTGACCGCCGATGCCGGGCCGGTCGCGATCGGCGCGGTGGCGCAAGCGGCCAGCGGCGGCATCGTGCGCGATGCGGGCGCGGCGACGGCGCTCGATGGCTTCTCGGCCTATGGCGACACGACGCGGGCGGTGATCGATGCGCTGGGGCGGATCGGCGGCTGCCGCTTCGCGCCGGTCGGCGACGCGATCGAGATGCGCGGCGCGGGGATGGGGCCGCTGCTGACGATCGAGGATGACGGCGTGAAGCGCGACCGCTCGATCCGCCCGATCGAGACGGTGCCGCAGGCGATCTCGGTCGCGTATTACGATCCGGCGCGCGACTATCAGACCGGCGTGCAGCGCGCGGCGCGGCCCGGCGCGGGGGAGCGGCGGGAGACGGTCGATGCCCCCGCCGCGCTGGGCGCGGGCGCGGCCAAGGCGGTCGCCACCGCGATGCTCGCCCGCGCCGAGACGGAGCGGGTCGGCCGGAGGGTGAAGGGTGACGTGACCGCGCTGGCGATCGGGCCGGGCGACCGGGTGGCGATCGCGGGAGAGACGGGCCGGTGGCGGGTCGCCACCGCGACGCTGGAAGGGATGGCGACGACGCTGGAACTGGTGGCGGAGCGCGCCGCGACCCTGCCCGCTTCCGCCTCGCCGGGGCGCTCGCTCGGCGCGCCCGACGCGGTGGCGGGGACGACGATCCTCCATGCCTTCGAGCTGCCGGCGCTCGACGAGGCGCTGCTCGGCGAGCCGCGCCTGCTGGTCGCGGCGGCGGGAACGGGCGCGGGATGGCGGCGCGCCGCGCTGCGCTACAGCCTCGACGACGGGGCGAGCTGGACGGCGATCGGCGGGACGGCGTTGCCGGCGACGCTCGGGGCGCTGGCCGATGCCTTGCCGGCGGGGCCGGTGACGCTGCTCGATCGGCGCGGCGAGATCCTCGTCGATCTGGCGCATGACGGGATGGTGCTGTCCGGTGCCGATGCAGGGGCGGTCGATCGCGGGGCGAACCTGGCGCTGGTCGGCGACGAACTGGTGCAATTCGCGGCGGCGGAGCAGCTCGCTCCATGTCGGTGGCGGTTGCGCGACCTGTCGCGTGGCCGGCGCGGGACGGTCGCTGTGGCGCATGAGGCCGGCGCGCGCTTCGTGCTGATCGAGCCGGAGACGGTGACGGCGGTGTCGCTCGGCGCGTCGCCGGGGCAGGCGGTGCAAGTCGCGGCGGATGCGGTAGGCGATACGGCGGAGGTCGTGGCGATGCTGACAGGGGCGTCGATCCTGCCGCCCGCGCCGGTTCGACTGGAGGTGGCGGTGCAGGGCGACGGCAGCGCGCTGGTACGATGGCGGCGGCGCGGTCGCGGTGACTGGCGTTGGCGCGACGGCGCCGACACGCCGCTGGGCGAGGAGCGCGAGCAATATCGTGTGACGGTGACGCCTGCGGCGCTGCCGGCAAGAGTCGCGATCGTCGACACTGCCATGCTTTCCATCTCGGCGACCGAGCGGGCCGCCGGCCCTGTGACGGTGGAGGTGGCGCAGATCGGCACCAACGGGGCCTCGCCAACCGCCGCGATCACTTTCTGACATGGAGGACGTACTGACATGGAGGACGTAAAATGAGCGACGAACGATCGCCGCGCCTTGCGCTGCCGCTGTTGCAGCCGGGGCAGGCGCAGAAGGAAACCGATCACAACGAAGCGCTGGCGCTGCTCGATATCGCGACGCAGGCGGCGGTGCTGGAGACGGGACGGGATGTCCCGCCATCCGATCCCTCTCCCGGCGAATGCTGGATCGTCGGCGCCGCGCCCGAGGGTGCGTGGGCTGGTCACGCCGGCGCGCTGGCCGGTTGGACGCCGGGCGGCTGGCGTTTCGTCTCGCCCACGCCGGGGATGACCGCATGGAGCATCGCGGGCGGCATGCCCGCGCACTACGAGGCCGGCGCGTGGCGGCTCGGCGAAATCCGTGCGGAGCGGGTGCTGATCGGCGGCGTGCAGGTGCTTGGGTCGCGGGGAAGCGCCATCCCCGATCCGTCAGGTGGCGCCAGCGTGGACGCCGAGGCGCGAGGTGCGATCAGCACGATACTGGGCGCGTTGCGCAATCACGGATTAATTGCATGAAGAGTTGTTGCCTTTATGCAACAATTCATTGTTTTTGCGCGCTTGCGCGGAAACCTTCCTTTCGATAGTGAGTTTGCGTTGTCCGTAGTGACACCATGGAAAGGGGATTATGATGCGGAAGCTTGCCGTTGTAGTGGCACTTGCCTCCACCGCACTTGCCTCGCCGGCGCTTGCGCGTGACAAGGCGTGGTATGTGGGCGCCGATTTCGGCGCAATGATTGTCGAGGACATCAATTTCAACATCGCCAGCGCCACTTCTGGCTTGTCGGGCACCTCGACCGTCAACCATGACTATGGCTGGGATTCGGACGGTGTGATCGGTTACGACTTCGGTGGCTTCCGCCTCGAAGCCGAAGTCGGTTATCGCACCGCGACGGTCGACAGCTACCAGAATTCCGCGCTGACGCCGGTCAACGGCGGTTATGTGCCGGCTGGCACCTACGGTTACGCGGGCGGCCGTTCGTCGGCGCTGAGCTTCATGCTCAACGGCTTGCTGGACTTCGGTCCGGACGATGGCCTTCAGGGCTTCCTCGGTGGCGGTGCCGGTGTGGCGCGCGTCAAGAACCGGATCGACCTGAACAGCGGTGGCTCGACGCTCGACGATTCCGACACGGTCTTCGCGTGGCAGGCGATCGCGGGTATCCGCGCGCCGCTGACCGACCATGTCGACGTCTCGCTGAAGTATCGCTTCTTCAACGCGGACAAGGTCAAGCTGACGGACATCGCGGGTTCGGCGTATGACGGTCGGTTCCGGTCGCACAGCATCCTGGGCGGCCTGACCTACAACTTCGGTGAGCCGGCTGCTCCGCCGCCGCCTCCCCCGCCGCCGCCGCCTCCCCCGCCGCCCCCCCCGCCTCCGCCGCCGCCGCCGCCGGAAGTGGTGTGCTCGCCGGGTCCGTTCATTGTCTTCTTCGAGTGGGACAAGTCGGACATCACCCCGGAGGCCGCGTCGATCCTCGACAACGCCGTCACCCAGTACCAGAGCTGCGGCAATGCGCAGGTGATGGTCGCGGGCTTCACCGACACCTCGGGTTCGGCGAAGTACAACATGGGCCTGTCGCAGCGTCGCGCGGACTCGGTGAAGGCGTATCTGACGTCGAAGTCGATCCCGGACGGGGTCATCTCGACCCAGGCATTCGGCAAGACGCACCTCCGCGTGCAGACCGCCGATGGCGTCCGCGAAGTGCAGAACCGTCGCGTGGAGATCACTTACGGTCCGGGTTCCGGCCAGTAAGTTCTTTCACAAGACAACAAAGATCGGGAGGTCGGCTTAGCCGGCCTCCCTTTTTTGTGCGTTGAGAAATGCGTGCTTCGCTTTTCGAGGACGATCGGACTGCCCGACCGCAATCGTGCGGCTCCCGGACCTTCCGAGACGACTTGCGATCGGTCGCGCGGTTAATTGTGGCGTTTGACGGGGGAGACTTTAGAGCCGCACACGGCAGCCAGTCTCACCGAAGGGAGTTCAGATGCGTATCACGATGATCGGCTCGGGCTATGTCGGATTGGTGTCCGGCGCTTGCTTCGCCGATTTCGGTCATAGCGTGACCTGCGTCGACAAGGCGGCTGACAAGATCGAATCGCTGCTCGACGGGCGGATGCCGATCTACGAGCCAGGTCTCGAGCAACTCGTCGCCGGCAACGTGGCCGCCGGGCGGCTGACCTTCACCACCGATCTGGCGGCTGGTGTGGCGGGTGCGGATGCGGTGTTCATTGCGGTGGGCACGCCCTCGCGGCGCGGCGACGGCCATGCCGACCTCAGCTATGTCTATGCCGCCGCCGAGGAAATCGCGCGCGCGGCGACCGGGCCGCTGGTGGTGGTCAACAAGTCAACCGTCCCGGTCGGTACCGGCGACCGCGTCGAGCAGATACTGCGCGATGCGCGCCCCGACGGCGATTTCGCGGTGGTCTCCAATCCTGAATTCCTGCGCGAAGGTGCCGCGATAGGCGACTTCAAGCGCCCCGATCGCATCGTGATCGGCACCGAGGACGAGCGCGCCAAGGCGGCGATGCGCGAGGTCTATCGCCCGCTTTTCCTTGGGGAAAGTCCGATCCTATTCACCGGCCGGCGCACCGCCGAATTGACCAAATACGCCGCCAACGCCTTCCTCGCGACGAAGATCACCTTCATTAACGAGATGGCTGATCTGTGTGAGGCGGTCGGCGCCAATGTGCAGGACGTCGCGCGCGGGATCGGGCTGGACAATCGCATCGGGCGCAAGTTCCTCCATGCCGGCCCTGGCTATGGCGGCTCTTGCTTTCCGAAGGATACGCTGGCGCTGCTCAAGACGGCGGAGGATTTCGAAAGCCCCGTCCGTATCGTCGAGGCGGTCGTACAGGTGAACGACGCGCGCAAGCGGGCGATGGGCCGCAAGGTGCTGACCGCGCTGGGCGGCGAGCCGCGCGGCAAGACGGTCGCGGTGCTCGGCCTGACCTTCAAGCCCAACACCGACGATATGCGCGACGCGCCCTCGATCGCGATCGTGCGGAGCCTGACCGACGCGGGCGTGAACGTTCGCGCCTATGATCCGGAGGGCGCGGAGACGGCGAAGGCGGTGATGCCGGATATCACCTATTGCCGCGACGCCTATGGCGCGGCGCAGGGGGCCGACGTGGTGGCGATCGTCACCGAATGGGACGTGTTCCGCGCGCTCGACCTGAATAGACTCGCGGGCGTGATGGCCGCGCCGGTGCTGGTCGACCTGCGCAATATCTACGATCGCGAGGAGGCCGAGCGGGCCGGCTTCGCCTATACGGCGGTGGGGCGGTGAAAGGCCCGCCGCCGATCGCGGGATTGCTGGAGACGGCGCTGTACGTCTCCGACATGGCGCGCTCGGCGGCGTTTTTCCGCGATACACTTGGCCTGCCGGTGATGGTCGAGAGCGCGCGTCTCACCGCCTTCGACGCAGGGAGCGGCGGCGTGCTGCTGCTGTTCCCGCAAGGCGGCGCGACCCATGACGTGACGAGCGAGCGCGGCGTGATCCCGGGGCATGACGGGCACGGGCCGCTGCACATGGCGTTTGCGATCGCCGCCGACGCGCTGGACGGGTGGCGCGCGCATCTCGCCGCGTCGGGCGTTCCGCTGCGGGGCGAGATGCGCTGGCCGGGCGGCGGGACCAGCCTCTATTTCGAGGACCCGGACGGTCATGTGCTGGAGCTGGCCACGCCGGGTCTGTGGCCGAACGATGCGGATCGCCCGTCAGTCCAGCGCGGCTGACAGCCAGCCAGGTACGATCGCGTCGCCGAGCGACTCGACGCGGCGCAGCTCGACCATCAGGCCCAGCGCGGGATAGCTGGCGCGGGTGCGTTCGCCCGGTTTCCCCAGCGGCGCGACGATGAGGCGACGGTTGACCTTGGCGCGGTGGTGCATCCGCGCGGTATTCTCCTGGCCGACGTAGCAGCCCTTGGCGAAGCTGACGCCGTTGAGCTCGCGCGCGTTGCATTCCAGCCAGAGCGTCGTGCCGTCACCAAGCTCGGCCACGCCTTCGGTAACGCCGAGCGAGAGACGGTGCGCCAGCCAGCCGTCGGTGGCGGCGCCCGGCGCGGCGAGCCAGCGCCGCCCGAGCGCGGCAAGGCGCGGATCGGGCACGCCGCGCTCGCCGGACGCGCTCCAGTGCACCGCGAGCGATTCGTCGCGCGCGATGGCGATCGGGCGGCGCAGGCGATAGATCGACAGGCGCCGGATCAGCGCATCGGCCTGCACCGCCTCGCAATCGACCAGCACGTCCGCGCCGTCCTCCCACAGCAGGAAATTGAACAGCGCCTTGCCCTGCGGTGTCAGCAGCCCCGCCCAGACCGGCAGCGGACCGGCGGTGTCGTTCGTCACCAGCCCTTGCAGGAAGCCGCGCACATCGTCGCCGGAAACGCGGATGATCGCGCGGTCGGCCAGCATCGTCGGGGTGGTATCGCTCATGGCCTCCAGTTAGGGATGCCTGACAGGCGACGGAAGGGCTGACGCGATGGCGACCTATGATCTCAAGCTGACTGGCGGCACGGTGCATACGCCGGGCGGGCCGGTCGCCGCCGATATCGGCGTGCGCGGCGGCAGGATCGTCGCGATCGGCGCGAGCGGCGATGCCGGGCGGACGATCGACTGCACCGGCCTCGACATCCTGCCGGGCGTGATCGACACGCAGGTCCATTTCCGCGAGCCTGGGCTGGAGCATAAGGAGGACCTCGCCACGGGCAGCGTCGCGGCGGTGATGGGCGGCGTGACCGGCGTGTTCGAGATGCCCAACACCAAGCCCAATACCGACAGCGCCGATGCCATCGCCGACAAGCTCGCCCGCGCCAAGGGGCGGATGTGGTGCGACCACGCTTTCTATGTCGGCGCGACGAACCACAATGCGCGCGATCTGGCCGAGTTGGAGCGGTTGCCGGGCACCGCCGGCGTGAAAATCTTCATGGGCGCGTCGACCGGCGACCTGCTGGTCAGCGAGGATGCGCGGCTGGCGGAGGTGCTGGCATCGGGCCATCGCCGCGTCGCGATCCATGCCGAGGACGAGGATCGCATGAACGCCCGCGCCGACGAGCGTGTCGCGGGCGATCCCTCCAGCCACCCGGTGTGGCGCGATGACGAGAGCGCGATCCTCGCGACGCGGCGCATCCTGGCGCTGGCACGCGCGGCGCGGCGGCGTATTCATGTGCTCCACGTCACGACGCCCGCCGAGTTGGAACTGCTGTCGCGGCACAAGGATATCGCCTCGTGCGAGGTGACGCCGCAGCATCTGACGCTGGCGGGCGAAGATGCCTATCCGCGGCTCGGCACGCTGGCGCAAATGAACCCGCCGATCCGATCGGCCGCGCACCGCGACGGGCTGTGGCATTGGCTCAATCAGGGCGTGCCCGACGTGATCGGCTCCGATCACGCGCCGCATACGCTGGAGGAAAAGTCCAGGCCTTATCCCGCCTCGCCGAGTGGGATGCCGGGCGTGCAGACCCTGCTGCCGCTGCTGCTCGATCACGCGTCGAAGAAGCGGCTGACGCTCCAGCGCGTGATCGACCTCACCAGCGCGGGAGCGCAGCGCATCTTCGGCATCGCCGGCAAGGGGCGGATCGCGGCGGGCTATGACGCGGATTTCACGATCGTCGACCTCCAGAAACGCTGGACGGTGGACGAGCAATGGCTCGCCTCGCGCAGCAACTGGTCGCCGTTCACCGGCATGGAGCTGACCGGCAAGGCGATCGGCACGATCATCCGCGGTACGGTCGCGATGTGGGAGGATATGCTGGGCGATGCGCCGCAGGGCGCGCCGATCCGTTTTGAATCGGTCGATTTCGGATAAATACTGTCCTACACGAACCAATTGGGTTAAATGATGCGGCCTTTCCCAAGGTGGAGGCGGCACATGGATATCGACGACCTGATTGACGAGGTGATCGGCCGCGAGGGCGGCTACAGCAACAACAAGGCGGATCGCGGCGGCGCGACGCGCTGGGGCGTCACCGAGAAAGTGGCGCGCGCCAACGGCTATGCCGGCGACATGCGCGCATTGCCGCGCGAGACGGCGGCGGCGATCTACCGCCGGCTCTACTGGCAGAGGCCGGGTTATGATCGCGTGGCGGCGCGCATGCCGCTGGTCGCGGCGGAATTGTTCGATACCGGCGTGAACATGGGGCCGAAGGTGGCGACCGGCTTCCTGCAACGCGCGCTCAACGCGCTCAATCGCGGCGCGAGCGACTATCCCGATATCGCGGCGGACGGACTGATCGGCCCGCGCACCTTGTCAGCGCTCGACGGCTTCATGGCGAAGCGCGGCGCGGCTGGCGAGCGCGTGCTGGTCAAGGCGCTCGAGGCGCTGCAGGGCGCGCGCTACATGGCGCTGGCCGAGAGCCGCCCGGCCAATGAGGCATTCCTGTATGGCTGGCTCGCCAACCGGCTCGGCTGATCCGCAGGAGAGACGAGATGGCATTGCTTGACGGAATCATCGCGCCGGTGGCGGGGCTGCTCGATCGGCTGATCCCCGATCCCAAGGCGCGCGAGGCGGCGAAGCTGGAATTGCTGCGGCTCGACGGGACGCAGGAGCTGGACAGGATCAAGACGCAGATGACGGCGGTGCTGGCCGAGGCTAATTCCGCCGATCCGTGGACCAGCCGCGCGCGGCCGAGCTTCCTCTACGTGATGTATGTGCTGCTGCTCTGGTCGATCCCGATGGGGCTGATCGCGGCGATCCGGCCGACATGGGCGGTGGCGATCGGGCAGGGGATGAACGCCTATCTCAACGGCATTCCCGAGCCGCTCTATGCTTTGTTCGGCACCGGCTATCTTGGTTACACGGTGGCGCGCGAATGGGGGAAGGCGAAGGGGCGCTGAGGCCCCTTCGACCTGCCCGGTCAATTCTTCGCTAGCGAATCCAGCTTGCTAAGATCGACCGCCGAGACCAGCGACTTGAACGCCGACGCGTCGGGCGCGCTGCCCTCGGCGGAAACGGCGAAGCGGTTGCCGACGATCACGTTATATTCGCCGTTGCGCGAGGCGTTGCTCCATTTCTCCGTAACCATGCGGCCGTCGACGGTGTTGGTGCGCTCATAGCCGTCCCTGGTCTCGCGGTTCGACTGGACGTTGAGCGCCGATCCCAGCCCGGCGAGCGCGCCCATCGCGCCGACGTCGGCGACCGACAGCGTGATCGTGTCGCTGCCGGAGGTGTAGCGCGCCTCCGCCTTCGACCCACCGATGCCGCCGGCGCCGCCGCTCGCGGTTTCCACGTCGCCGCGCTTCCAGCCGCCGACCGATTCGGGGAGGAAGGCTTGCAGCGTCGCGGGCGGGGTGAGCGATACCGGCGCGCCGGACTTCGCGCCGGCTTCCGCCTTTTCCGCCGCCGCCTGCATCTGCTTGGTCGCCGCGTCGAGCTTGCCGAGATCGACCGAGCCGACCCCCGGCACCGACATCGTGCCGCTCACCGCCCCCGCGTCGAACGCCGGCCGCACCAGCCGCGAGGTCAGCGCCGAGGTGGCGAAGCCGATCACTGCCATCACCACGATCGCGGCGACGATCGTCGCGACGGTATAGCCGGCGGCCTTGTCCTGCGGCGCCTTCATCAATCGCGGCAGGCCGAGATACAGCAGATAGAGGCTGTAGAGGCCGAGCAGTCCGAGGAACGACAGCATCGGGATGATCTGGAAGATGCCGGCGATCCATCCAGCGGTCATCGAATAGGCCGCCACCTTGGTCGCCGCGACCGGATCCTTGGCGCCGCCGAAGGTGGGCGCGAGCGCGTCGATGATCTGCGCGATGACCCACACCCCGACCAACGCGAGCACATAGGAAACCACCGCCGTCGTCACCGCGGCCCCGATCGACGGGCGATAGGTTATGCCGAAGAGATGATAGCCGAAAACGAGGCTGCCGATCAGCCCGGCGATCGGCCCGATCGCGGCGAGCGGCGCGGCCCAGCCGGTCATGATGCCCTTCACCGTCATCGGCTCCGCGTCGATGCGCGGCCATTCGTCCTTCGGCTGGAGGATCAGGCGCCGCGCGCGCTCGATCAGCGAAGCGGCGTTTTCCTGCGGGAACTGGCTTGCCATCGGTTTTCCCCTCTTTCCAATGCGCTGATCCTGCGCCGCCCCGGCGTTTGCGGATAGGATCGATGCGACAGCGCCGGACGGAGATTGCGGCGTCCGGGCTGCCGCACCATATGCGGCGCCATGAGCAACGAAAGCAGCATGCCAGTGTGGCATGGCACGACGATCCTGTCGATTCGCCGCGGGGGCAAGGTGGTGGTGGCCGGCGACGGCCAGGTCTCGATGGGCAATACGGTGATGAAGCCCAACGCCCGCAAGGTCCGCACCCTCGGCGCCGACGGCAAGGTGATCGGCGGTTTCGCCGGCGCCACCGCCGATGCCTTCACCCTGTTCGAGCGGCTGGAGGCGAAGCTGGAGCGGCATCAGGGCCATCTGATGCGCGCCGCCGTCGAACTGGCGAAGGACTGGCGCACCGACAAATATCTCCGCAATCTGGAGGCGATGATGATCGTCGCCGACCGGGACGTGACGCTGATCCTGACCGGCAATGGCGACGTGCTGGAACCGGAGGAGGGCATCACGGCGATCGGATCGGGCGGCAATTACGCGCTCGCCGCCGCGCGGGCGCTGGTCGATTACGAGCCGGATGCCGAGACCGCCGCGCGCAAGGCGATGAAGATCGCCGCCGATCTGTGCGTCTTCACCAACGACCGGCTGGTCGTCGAGACGCTCGACAGCGCCGCCTGACCCACACGAAAGACTTCCATGAACGACAATCTCACGCCCAAGGCGATCGTCGCCGCGCTCGACGCGCATATCATCGGGCAGCGCGACGCCAAGCGCGCCGTCGCCGTCGCGCTGCGCAACCGCTGGCGCCGGCAGAAGCTCAGCCCCGACCTGCGCGACGAGGTGACGCCCAAGAACATCCTGATGATCGGCCCGACCGGCTGCGGCAAGACCGAGATCAGCCGCCGCCTCGCCAAGCTGGCCGACGCCCCTTTCGTGAAGGTGGAGGCGACCAAGTTCACCGAGGTCGGCTATGTCGGCCGCGACGTGGAGCAGATTGCCCGCGATCTGGTCGAGGAAGCGGTGCGGCTGGAGAGGGAGCGTCGCCGCAACGCGGTGAAGGACAAGGCCGAGGAGGCGGCGATGGCGCGCCTGCTCGACGCCCTCGTCGGCAAGGACGCCAGCCAGGCGACGCGCGAGAGCTTCCGCCAGCGCTTTCGCGATGGCCATCTGGAAAACACCGAGATCGAGCTGGAGCTGCAACAGGCGCCGCAGATGCCGTTCGAGCTGCCTGGCGGCGGCTCGGTCGGGATGATTAATCTCTCCGAGATGATGGGCAAGGCGTTCGGCGGCGGACAGACCAAGCGCCGCAAGCTGACCGTCCCCGCCGCATGGGAGAAGCTGGTCGAGGAGGAGGCCGACAAACGGCTCGACCAGGACGAAGTGAGCCGCATCGCGCTGGCCGATGCCGAGGCGAACGGCATCGTCTTCCTCGACGAGATCGACAAGATTGCGGTGAGCGACGTGCGCGGCGGCAGCGTCAGCCGCGAGGGCGTGCAGCGCGACCTGCTGCCGCTGATCGAGGGCACCACTGTCTCGACCAAATACGGGCCGATGAAAACCGACCACATCCTGTTCATCGCCTCCGGCGCGTTCCACGTCGCCAAACCCAGCGACCTGCTGCCCGAGCTTCAGGGCCGCCTGCCGATTCGCGTCGAGCTGAAGGCGCTGACCGAGGAGGATTTCGTCGCGATCCTGTCCGACACCAAGGCGTCGCTGCCCGCGCAATACAAGGCGCTACTCGCCACGGAAGGCGTGACGATCGACTTCACCGAGGACGGCGTGCGCGCGGTGGCCAGGATCGCCGCCGAAGTGAATGGCGAGATCGAGAATATCGGCGCGCGCCGGCTCCAGACGGTGATGGAGAAGCTGCTGGAGGAAGTGAGCTTCGACGCGGAGGATCGCAGCGGCGGCACGCTGACGATCGACGCCGCCTATGTCGACAAGCAGCTCGCCAGCGTCGCGCGGAACACCGATCTCAGCCGGTTCGTGCTGTAACGCCCGTTACGCCGCCAGCGCCGCCGGCACGCCGGCGGCGGCGTCGAGCAGCCGTTTCTCCAGCGCCTTCACACGCGCGCCGGCGTTGATCTTGTCGCCGGTCAGGTCGGTCAGGTAGAAAGTGTCCACCGCGCGCTCGCCATAAGTGGCGACGTGGGCCGAATGGATCGTCACCTTCGACTGGAACAGCGCATAGGCGAGCTGACTGAGCAGCGCCGGGCGATCGCGCGCGTTCACCTCCACCACGGTGAAGCGGTTGGAGGCGTGGTTGTCGACCAGCACGTTCGGCTCGATCGGGAAAGCGTCGGCGCGGACGCGCGGCGGCTGCTTGGCCTTCAGCCGGTCGACCAGCTTGCCGCGATTGGCCAGCGCATCCTCGATCGCGGTGCGCAGCCGATTGAGCTGCCCGGCCTCGTCGAACGGGCGGCCCAGCGGATCCTGCACGAGGAAATTGTCGAGCGCCATGCCGTCGCGCGTGGTGTGGATGCGCGCGTCGATGATGTTGCCGCCCGCCAGATGGATCGCGCCCGCGATGCGATAGAAGATGCCCGGATGGTCGGCGGCATAGACCGTCACCAGCGTCGCTCCGCGATCGGGATAGACCTGCGCGTCGATGGCGAGCTGCGCCTCCCCGGCCGCCAGCACGAAGCGCGCGTTGTGTGCCAGCACGTCCTCCGGCTCGGCGATCCAGTAAGGCTCCGGCATCTGGCGGACGAAGCGCGCCAGCGTCGCCGCGTCCCATCCGAGCGCCTGCGCCAGATTGGCCTGCTTCTCTGCGATCCGCTCGGCGCGCCCGCGCTGCTTGTGCCCGAGCCGCAGCACCTCCTCCGCCGCCTCGAACAGATCGGTGAGAAGCTGGCGCTTCCATCCGTTCCATGTGCCCGGACCCACCGCGCGGATATCGACCACGGTAAGCGCCAGCAGCATCCGCAGCCGCTCGGGCGACTGGACGAGCGCGGCGAAGTCGAGGATCGTCTTGAAATCGGCGAGGTCGCGCTTGAACGCCGTGGCCGACATCAAGAGGTGGTTGCGCACCAGCCACGCGACATTCTCGGTCTCCGCCGGGGTCAGCCCGAATCGCGGGCAGAGCCGTTCCGCCACCTGCGCCCCCAGCACCGAATGATCGCCGCCGCGCCCCTTGGCGATATCGTGCAGCAGCACCGCGACATAGAGCGCGCGCCGCGAGACGATCTGCCTGAAGATCGCGGTCGAGATCGGATGCTCGCCGGCGAACTCGCCGCGCTCGATCCGGCTCAGCAGGCCGATCGCGCGGATGGTATGCTCGTCGACGGTGTAATGGTGGTACATGTCGAACTGCATCTGCGCCACGACGCGGCCGAAATCGGGCACGAAACGGCCGAACACCCCCGCCTCGTTCATCCAGCGCAACACCAACTCCGGGTCGCGCGGGCTGGCGAGCACATCCACGAACAGCGCATTGGCGCGCGGATCGTCGCGGATATCGTCCGCCAGCTTGGCGTCGCGCGCGGCGGCGCGCATCGCCATCGGGTGGATTTCCAGCCGGTGCAGATCGGCGAGCTGGAATATCTCGATCAGCCGCACCGGGTCCTCGGCGAAGAAATCGTCGCGCGGCAACGCCAGCCGCCCGCGATCGAGCACGAAGCCGCCCAGCTTGCGCGGCCGTCGCCGGATCGTCGGCAGGCCGAAGCGCCGCCCGCGGCCCGCGAACTGCTCGTCGAGATGCGCGAGGAACACCCCGGTCAGCGATCCGACCGCCTTCGCCTGGAGGAAGTAATATTGCATGAAGCGCTCCACGCCCGGCTTGCCGAGCCGGTCGGAGAAGCGCATCCGCTCCGCGATTTCGCGCTGCACGTCGAAGGTCAGGCGATCCTCCGCGCGGCCGGTGACGAGGTGAAGGTGGCAGCGCACCGCCCACAGGAAATTGTCGGCGCGGTGGAACAGGCGATATTCCGCCGGGGTGAACAGCCCTTTCTCGACCAGATCGGCGGCGCGATCGACGTCATAGACGTATTTGCCGATCCAGAAGAGCGCGTGGAGATCGCGCAGCCCGCCCTTGCCCTCCTTCACGTTGGGCTCGACGACATAGCGGCTGTCGCCCATCTTCTGGTGGCGCTGGTCGCGCTCGGCGAGCTTGTCGGCGATGAACTGCCGCTCGGTATCGCGCTGCACCTCCGCCTTGAAGCGCCGCGCCGACTCGTCCGCCAGCGCCTCGTCGCCCCAGACGTAGCGCGCCTCCAGAAGCGCGGTGCGGATCGTCACGTCGCCCTTCGCCTGCCGCACCATCTCGTCGAGCGAGCGGCTGGAATGGCCGAGCTTCAGCCCGAGATCCCACAGCACGTAGAGCATGGATTCGATCACCTGCTCCGCCCACGGCGTCTGTTTCCAGGGCGTGAGGAAGGCGATGTCGACGTCCGAGAAGGGCGCCATCTCGCCGCGCCCGTAGCCGCCGACCGCGAGCAGCGCGAGCCGCTCCGCCGCCGTCGGATTGCTGAGCGGATAGAGCCGCTGGGTGACGAGGTCGAACAGCACGCGCAGCAACTGGTCGATCAGGAACGCCTGCCCGTTCGCCGCCTCCAGCCCGCGCGAGGGATGCTCGGTCAGCCGACGCGCGATCTCCGCCCGGCCGCTGTCGAGCGCGAGCTTCAGCTCCGCCGTCACCGCGCGCCGCAGTTTCGCCGGGTCCGCGATATCGAGTTCGGCGATGCGATCCGAAAGCGCTCGCCGGTCGACGATCGCGCGGCGGTGGGGAAGGTTGTCGAAACGGCTCGGCATATCGCGCCGGGGTTACAGGAAAGCGGGCGGGCGGTCGATGCGGTGGCGGGCGAAGATAATGTGGGGCGGCGCGGCGACGCGGGAGTTAATCCCGCGTCGTCGGACGGGTCCGCTGTGCGACCCGCCGGCCGTGCCGGGCCGTGCGCCGATGGCGCAGCGGTGCCGTCGCTGCGCCGACGCGCCTCAGCCCGTCAATACATATGCTGTCCGCCGTTGATGCTCAGCGTCGATCCGGTGACGAAGCCGGCGTCGTCGGAGCACAGGAAAGCCACGCCGCGCGCGATCTCCTGCGCCTGACCCAGGCGCCCGACCGGGATCTTGGCGACGATCTTCTCCAGCACGTCGGCCGGCACCGCCGCCACCATGTCGGTGTCGATATAGCCCGGCGCGATCGCGTTCACCGTCACGCCGGCCCTCGCGCCTTCCTGCGCCAGCGCCTTGGTGAAGCCGTGGATGCCCGATTTGGCGGCGGCGTAATTGACCTGGCCATATTGCCCCGCCTGCCCATTGATCGAGCCGATGTTGACGATCCGCCCCCATTTGCGCTCGCGCATGCCAGGAAAGGTCGCCTTGGCCATGTTGAAGCACCCACCGAGATTGGTGTCCATGACCTCCTTCCACATCTCGTAGGTCATCTTCAGGATCGTGCCGTCGCGGGTGATGCCGGCATTGTTGACGACGATGTCGACCGGTCCCAGCTCCGCGGCGACCCGCGCGCAGCCCTCCTGGCAGGCGTCGTAATCGGCGACGTCCCATTTATACGCCTTGATCCCGGTTCGCTCGGTGAACTCCCGCGCGCGCTCGTCATTGCCGGCGTAGTTCGCCGCGACGGTGACGCCCTTGTCGCGCAGCGCGACGCTGATCGCCTCGCCGATGCCCCGGGTTCCGCCCGTGACGACCGCAACACGTGCCATTCGCTTGTCTCCTCTCCCAGCAGGGAATCCGAGGCTAGGAGCGCGTTATCCATCCTTCAAGCTCTGTTCGCAGGATCGTCCGCAGCATTTCGAGGCAGGCCGCGCTATCGTTGAGGCAGGGGAGATAGGCGAAGTCGCGCCCCCCCGCGCGCAGGAAGGTCTCGCGGCCGCGGATCGCCAGCTCCTCCAGCGTCTCGATGCAATCGGCGGCGAAGCCAGGCGCGACGATCGCCACCCGGTCGATGCCTTTCGCGGGCAATCCG